>JAJPIH010000154.1 GCA_021324875.1 Alphaproteobacteria bacterium | reverse complement strand
GCCCGGTCGGATTGGTGGCGGCGCGCCGGGCCAGCATCTCCTCGAACGAGACATTCTGGCGGCGCGCTTCGAACTCGGTGCCGGCGCGCAGCCGGTCGGTCAGAAACGGCCCCGGCAGCAGGTTGTTGATCGTGACGTTGTGGCGGGCGACCTGGCGCGCGAGCCCGGCGACAAAGCCGGTCAGGCCGGCGCGGGCGCCGTTGCTCATGCCGAGGATCGGGATCGGCGATTTGACCGAGGACGAGGTGATGTTGACGATACGGCCGAATTTGCGCGCGCACATGCCGTCGATCACCGCCTTGATCAGCATGATCGGGGTCAGCATGTTGGCGTTGACCGCCTTTTGCCAATCCTCGAGGGTCCAGTCGCGGAAATCGCCATGCGGCGGCCCGCCGGCGTTGTTGACCAGAATATCGGGCGCCGGGCAGGCGGCCAGCGCCGCTTGCCGACCCTCCTCGGTGGTAATGTCGCCGGCCACCGCGGTGACTGTGGTCCCGGTCTCGCGCCGGATTTCCTCGGCGGTCTGTTCCAGGGGTTCGCGGGTGCGGGCGGTGATCGTCAGCTCGACGCCGGCGCGGCCGAGGGCCATGGCGCAGGCGCGCCCCAATCCCCTGCTCGCGGCACAGACCAGCGCCTTGCGGCCGCGGATGCGCAAATCCAGCATGTCGTCCCTCCGCTGATATCGCTATGCTCTTGCTGCGCGTCCGGTGTAGCCGGTTTGGCCGCGACCGGCGACTGCAAACGTTATGACCGGGATGAAGCTGACCCTGATACTCGATCCGGCGGCGGCCGGCGTGCGTGCGAGCCTGGTTGAGGAATGGGAAGGGCTCGGCGGTTTGGTGCGCATGGCGCCCATGGTCCGCCATTTTGACAGCGCCGAGGTGGCCATCGCCTGGGGACGGGGCCTGGCGCGCCGGCGCGGCCTGGCGCAGATCTTCCTGACCGACAACCGAAAGCCGGGCGCGGCACCCTGACGCCGGTGGGCGCCGGCGGTCCCTCAGTAGCCGCGATAGGGCGGCGGCGGTCCGTAGCCGGGCGGCGGCCCGTAGTTGGGCGGCGGTCCGTAACCGGGCGGGGGCCCGTAGCCCGGGCCGGAATAGGCTGGCGCGCCGGGCGGGGGCGCGAAGCCCGGCACTTGATTGCCATGCGCGGTCATGCATTCGGCGTAGAGCACGTTGTACTGCTGCTGCAACGACATCTGGGCGTAGGCGGAGTTGCTGGCGCCGATGGCGGTTCCGAGCCCGGCGCCGGAAGCCGCACCGATCGCGGCACCGGTGCCGGCGCTGCCGGCCGCCGCGCCGATCGCCGCACCAAGGCCGGCGCCGATGGCGGTGCTGAGCAGCGCCCCTCCGACCGCCTGATTATTGGCCGCGGCGGCGGCAGGCGCGGTTTGCGAGGCCGCGTAATTCGCGCAGAAGTTTTGATCGGCGGCAAAGGCGTCAAACGACTTGCCCGGCCCCGGGGCAACCGGGATTGTCGGTCCCGGAGGCGGTGCTGCGCAGGCGGTCAGCGATGCGGCCACCGCGATTACGGCAACGGCGCGAAGATGGGTGGGTTTCATAGGCGTCCTGCTGGATGAGGCGGGCGATCTTGGGTGGGGTTATAATCTGGATCAAGCGGCAAGATCGAGTTTGTCGCCAGGGTTGAAAGCGGCAAGGCGGGTCGGCCGCGACGAGGCCATCGCCGGGCGGTGGGCCGAACCGGCTTCAAATGCCGAGCGTGCGCGCATAGGCCTCGGGGTAGCGCGGGCCGGCGGCCGCACCGGGTCGGAAGATCTCGTCGAGCCGAGCCAAGCTCGGTGCCGACGGCGCCAGTTCGGCGGCCGCGGCATTTTCCTCGAGCCGCTGAGAGTGGCTGGTCCCGGGGATCGGCACGACATCATCGCCGCGCGACAACAGCCAAGCGAGTGCGAGCTGGGCCGGCGTGCATCCCTCGACATGGGCGAGCTGCCGCAATTGGGCAACGAGCTCAAAGTTGCGCGGCAAATTCTCGGCGGCAAAACGCGGCATGTTGCGGCGCGAATCGTGCGCGGCGAGGTCGCCAGGCGTGCGGACGTTTCCGGTCAGAAAACCGCGCCCGAGCGGACTGTAGGCGACAAAGCCGATGCCGAGTTCACGGCACAGCGGCAATATTTCGGTCTCGACGTCGCGCGACCACAGCGAATATTCGGTCTGCACCGCACTCAACCGGTGGACGGCGTGGGCGCGGCGGATCGTGGCGGGTCCGGCTTCGCAAATGCCGATGTGGCGCACCTTGCCGGCGCGCACCAGATCGCCCATCGCGCCGATCGTTTCCTCGATCGGCACCTTCGGATCGACACGGTGGATGTAATAGAGGTCGATGTAATCGGTGCCGAGACGCTTGAGGCTCCGCTCGCAGGCCTGCCGCACATAATCGGGCCGCCCCTCGCCGGCCGCCGATCCGTCGGGATTGCGGCCCATATTGCCGAATTTTGTCGCGACGACGAATTTGGCGCGACGGTCGCGCAACACGCGGGCGAGCAGCTCCTCGTTGCGCCCCTGGCCATAGGCGTCGGCGGTGTCGAGCAGATCGACGCCGAGATCGGCGGCGCGTTCGAGCGTGGCGATCGCGGCCGCGGCGTCGGGCTCGCCGTAGAAGGGGGTCATTGTCGCACAGCCAAGGCCGATCGCGGCGACCTCGAGCTGTCCGAGCTTACGGCGCTGCATCACGCTCCTCTCGTCTGGTCCGGCCGCTGGCGGGTCGGCGCAGGATCCCCGCCCGAACCGGTGGCGATCATAGCGTTCCCGGATCGGAAATTGCAGTGCGTCCCAATGATGACAGGTTTTTCGGAGCGCACTAAGGTCTGGCGATGGACGGCTAAATCGCGCGGAGCATCTACACGCTGCAGCGGCCAAGCGGCGCGCGGCGGCCGCTGATCCTGGCCTCGCCGCATAGCGGCTCGGACTACCCCGCCGACTTTGTCGCCGGCTCGCGGCTTGATCCTTTGACCCTGCGTCGCTCCGAGGACAGCTTTGTCGACGAGCTGTTCTCGGCGGCGCCCGGGCTCGGCGCGCCGCTGCTGTCGGCGCGGTTTCCGCGCGCCTATCTCGACGTCAACCGCGAAGCCTATGAACTCGACCCGGCGATGTTTTCCGACCCGCTGCCGGATTTTGTCAACGCGGCCTCCCCGCGTGTGCGCATCGGGCTCGGGACGATCGCCCGCATCGTCGCCAGCGGCGAGGAAATCTATGCCGGCAAATTGCGCTTTGCCGAGGCGCAGCGGCGCATTGACGAACTCTATCATCCCTATCATCTGGCGCTCAGCCGGCTGACCGCGGAAACCGAAGCCCTGTACGGCGGCTATTTGCTGCTCGATTGCCACTCGATGCCGTCGGCGGTCGGCTCGGTTTGTGGCGGCGGCGCGGCCGACATCGTCCTTGGTGATTGCTACGGTACGACCTGCGCCTCGCCAATCCGCGAAGCCGCCCGCCGCTTCTTCGCCGAGCGCGGCTTCAGGGTTGCGATCAACACCCCTTATGCCGGCGGGTTCACGACCGAGCATTACGGCCAGCCTCAGCGCCACCGGCATGCGCTGCAGGTCGAGATCAACCGCGCGCTCTATATGGACGAGCGCCGGTTTGTGCGCAGCCCGCGCTTTGACGACATCGCCGCGGCGCTTGCCGCGCTGGTCGAGCGCCTGGCCGAGGTCGCCGAGGCCTGCCTTGGCGAACCCGCCCCGGCGGGTGGCCGCGCCGATTGATTGTTCCGCGCGCGCCCTCATCTATAAGAACAAAACGGGTGCGAGGCGGGCTATGGGTCAAGTCGAATGCCGAGCGGGCGAGGATTTCACGATCGAACAGGATTGGGCGGCTTATAGCGAGGCCGAGCACGCGGTGTGGCGACACCTGTTCGAACGCCAGCAAAGGTTGCTCGTCGGCCGCGCCTGCCGGGAATATCGCGAAGGACTGGCGGGCCTCGGAGTGGCCGCCTCGGGCATCCCCGATTTCCGCCGTTTGAACGACATCCTCGAGCGTGCCACCGGCTGGCGTATCGTCGCCGTGCCGGGGCTGGTTCCGGATGCGGTGTTTTTCGGGCATCTCGCCAATCGACGGTTCCCGTCCACCTGTTTTATCCGCCGTCCCGACCAGCTCGACTACCTCGAAGAGCCCGACATTTTTCACGACATTGTCGGCCATGTGCCGCTGCTGATGAACCCGGTCTTTGCCGATTACATGCAGGCTTATGGCGTGGGCGGGTTGAAGGCGCAAAGCCTCGGCCATCTCGAGCGGCTGGCGCGGCTTTATTGGTACACGGTGGAATTCGGGCTGATTGCGACAGCGGAGGGGCTGCGGATCTACGGATCAGGAATATTGTCCTCGGCCGGCGAATCGGTTTACTGCCTCGACGACCCTCGGCCGCAACGGCTGGGTTTCGATCTCCGCCGGATCATGCGCACCCGTTATCGGATCGACCGTTTTCAGGAGACCTATTTCGTCATCGCCAGTTTCGAGCAATTGTTCGAAGCGACACGCCCCGATTTCACGCCGATTTATCGCGAGGTTGCGGCCTTGCCGGACCTCGAACCGGGGCAGGTGCTCGACAGCGACCGGCAGTTCCCGCCGCCGGCTGCGCTCGGGCAAAAAAATGGGCCGCAGCAGAGCTCGGCCCAAGTTTAGGGAGGAAACGCCTAGAAGACGTACGGTAAGACCACAACCGGCGATCGTTACCGCACTGCACAATTTAAGGCGTCATACCGGAATGTCAAGCCGGTTTTTCGAAATACCTGGATTAATTGGCAATTTGGTTCCATTTCAGGCGCTTAGCGGCCCCGACGCGATTGACGGATGTGCGACGCACAAGTGACGCCGCGCTGACGCCGGCGAGGGCGCGGGCGAGGTCGGGCGCCCCTGGCGCCCGGGAGCGGCCGATCGCCGCCGATGCCGCAACGGGCGCACCGGCGCGCCCGGGAGGCCAGGTCGCGGTGTCGAGCCATGCGTTGCGCCACCCCTGCGGCCGCCGATTGGTCAGTGGCTTGCCGACAATCGTCTGGACGCAGCGTTGTCGTCTTTATATGAGGGCGATCCCTTTTTCATATGAGGACGATCACATTGACGATGCGACGCGTTGACGATCCGACGCGTTGACGATGCGACGCGTTGCGGCGGCCGGGGTCGGTGGTGGTCGCAATCGCTTGATGGCGTGAAAGGTGGAATGCCGATGACCAAGAGGGCCTCTCGCGGCAAATGGCTCGCCGCGCGCACCGTCTTTGCCATTCGCGCGGCCGGCCGACCGCGATGAGCGTTCCGGCCAATTCCGCGGCCGCGCCGGTGACCTGGCTCGTCGGTGATATCGGCGCAACCAATGCGCGCTTTGGACTGGTTTCGCCGCAGGGGGCGATCCTGCACTGGCGCACCTATCCCTGCGACCAGTACTCGACCATCGACGATGCCATCGCCGAATTTCTCGCCGATCGCGGCGGGCATCCGGCGCCGCAACAGGGCGCCATCGCCATCGCCTCGGCGATCACGGGTGACCAGGTCGCGATGACCAATCATCCATGGAGCTTTTCGGTCACGGCGCTGAAGGCGCGGCTCGGCTTTGAGAGGCTCGAGGTCATCAACGACTTCACCGCCCAGGCCTTGGCGCTGCCCCATCTGGGAGAAGGCGACCGGCTGCAAGTCGGTGCCGGCGTTGCGGTATCGGGAGCGCCGCTGGCGGTGTTGGGTCCAGGTTCGGGGCTGGGCGTCTCGGGGCTGGTACGCTGTGGCCGTGGCTGGACGGCGCTGACCGGGGAAGGCGGGCACGCGACGATGGCGCCGTTCACCGACCGGGAAAGCGCCGTGCTCGCCCAATTGCGGCGCCGTTTCGACCATGTTTCGGCGGAGCGGGTGCTGTCCGGGCCAGGCTTGGTCAACCTCTATAATACGCTGGCCCAGCTCGACCGGATTGCGTCCAAGGGCTATACGCCGGCCCAGATCACCGATCTTGCGCTACGCAACGAAGACCCGTTATGCGCCGAGGCGACGGCGATGTTTTGCGCGATGCTCGGCACGGTGGCCGGCAATCTGGCGCTGACCCTCGGCGCCCGCGGCGGGGTGTTCATCGCCGGTGGGATTGTCCCGCGGCTCGGGCGTTATTTTGCCGATTCGTCGTTCCGGGCGCGGTTTGAGGCCAAGGGGCGTTTCCAGCCTTATCTCGCCGCGATCCCGACCTTTGTCGTCACCCATCCGCTGGCGGCGTTTGTCGGCTGCGCCGCGCTGCTCGCCGGCTGAGCCGCGGGGCCGCACGCCACCCTCCAGCGGCGGCGGCGCGGATCGCTTTCGAAAAGACGCGGGCGGTGACACGATCCGCAAAGCAAACGATTGCGGTCGCGGATTGGCGCGGCGCCCATCCGGTTGCTTCTGGGCGCTTGACCGGTGCCATTCGATCGCGCCGCGGCCACCCGGGTCGGCAAAGCTAGCCCCGACCGTTGCCGCCTTTGGCCTCGGTGATCGCCCGCCATACTTTCTCCGGGGTCGCCGGCGGCGCGATCGGAGCGGCCCCGATATCGGCCAGCGCGTCGTTGACCGCGTTGATGACCGCCGGGATCGCGCCCAAGGTGCCGGCTTCGCCCACCCCCTTGACGCCAAGCGGGTTGCGCGCGGTCGGGGTCGGGTTGTTCGCCAGCTCGAACCGGCAGAAATCCGCGGCCCGCGGCATCGCATAATCCTGGAACGAGCCGGTCAAAAGCTGCCCGGTTTCAGGATCATAGACCACTTCTTCGATCAGCGCCTGGCCCGCGCCCTGAACGATGCCGCCATGGATCTGGCCTTCGCAGATCAACGGGTTCAGCACCCGCCCGACATCGTCGACGGCGGTGTAGCGCGTCAGCGCAACGACGCCGGTTTCCGCATCGATCTCGACTTCGCACAAATGCGCGCCGCTGGGGAAAGTGGCCGAACCCGGGGGACCAAAATTCGCCCGCTCGGTAAAGCCGGGCTCAATGTCATTGGGGAGGAATCCTGAATCGAAGGCGCGCCGCGCCACTTCGGCAAGCCCGACCGAGCGGTCGGTGC
>JAJPIH010000315.1 GCA_021324875.1 Alphaproteobacteria bacterium | reverse complement strand
GTCGTCGAGCGATTCGAGCCGCCACGCCAGATGGTTGAGGCCAACCTGGCCCTTTTGCTGCAGCGGCGCGTCCGGCCCCAATTGCATCAGCGCCACTTCATGCGATTTCTCGGTGTCGGCCGACATGAAGGCCGCCCAGCCCGGCCGGTATTCGTAGGTGTGAAGGCCAAGCAATTCCTCATACCATTTCTTCGAACGCTCGGCGTCACGCACGTAAAGATTGACATGCTGCAGATACATCGGTCGTTTTGCCATGCCCGTTCTCCTGGTGAAACATTCGATCCTTCAAGTCCGTCGCCCCTGCGCCCACGAAGACCGGGATCTTCTCGACATTGCCGACGCGTGAGGCGACAAAGCCGTCACTCCTCGTCGTCACGCGCCAGAAATTCGCGCACGCGGTCCATAACCTCTTGCTTTGGATAGATCGAGGCGAGCGCCCGCGCCCGGGTCAACGGATCGCTTGCAAAGAAACGTTCGTACAAGACCTGACGACTGCCGAAAGCATTGCCGGCCAGATCCCAAGCGAGGCGGAACAATTTGACACGATCGCGAGCCGCGGTGGAATCAGTGGCCAGATATTGTTCGATATCGGATTTGAGCGGGCCTTTGAAATCGGCCTCGCTCGGGGTCAGCATAAAGCTGCTCGAGCCCAGGAGTTGCACGATCTCGATCATCCGCGGATAGGCATTCATGAACAGATTGCGCGGGCTTTCGGCCAGCAGCGGGTCGGGGCACATCGCCCCCCACTCGTCGAGCTTGGCCTCGGCCTCGGCGGCGCGGATGCATGCCCGCGTCAGTTGGGTCGTCAGCATCAGTTCGCCGATGCGCTCCTCGACCTGCGGCAGATGGGCATTGCCCAGCGTCTGCGTCATCAATAGCGCGGTGCCGAGAACGAACTCGCATTTGGCGAGGTTCTTGGCGGCGCCTTGATGGGCCGAATGGACCGAGGAATGGGTCGCGTGAGCCGTGGCGTTCAGGCGATCGACGTCGCCGAGCAGAAACACCCGCTCCCACGGCACCAGCACATCGTCAAAAAAGACGATGCAGTCCATTTCCTCGAAACGCGAGCCCAGCGGTTGATCAAAATGCGAACGGCCGTGGTCGAAGCTGTCGCGACATAAGAATTTGATCCCCGGCGTACCGCAAGGGATCGCAAAAGACAGCGCAAACGGGCTGTGGTTTTCGGTGTGGCGGCCCATGCGCGGCGAGTAGACGCCGATCTCATCGGCGAGCGGCCCTAAAGTGGCCAGGATGCGCGCCCCGCGCACAACGATGCCGGCATCGGTTTCGCGCACGACCTCGAGGGCGGTGCCCTGCTGCAGGTTGAATACACCCGAGGCAGTGCGGCTGCGTTGCAGGTTGATCAGGGCATGGGTCAGGCAGATGTCGTTCTCGCGCAAATATTCATAATAGCGGCGCATGTTTTCGGCGAATTCCGGCCGCCCGCCCTGGCCGAAGAAATCGGCCGCACCGGCCCAAGCCGCATAGGTCACATTCATGAAATCAGGCGAGCGCCCCATCATGCCGCAGGTCGCGCGCGCCCAATTCAGCATCATCTTGCTGCGGCGTTCGAGATCGTCACGTGTGCGCGGAATGATAAACGACAATCCGACCCGCTCGCCCGAGCTCGGGCTCCGATAGGTCATCTCGTCCTGCAGGCCGGGATCGCATTGCATGTCGTAAAGCGAGGCGATCGCCCGGGCGCCCCCGCTCAGTCCCGGATGGCTGGTCACGTCGCGTACACGCTCGCCGCCCAGCCACACCTCGCGCGGTTGCTCGCGCAGCCCCGCCAGGTATTGCTTTCCGTTTCGCGCGCCCATCACGCCACCCCTCGGCCACAGCGCCGAAAAAGGCTAAAACAGCCCGGCGAAGAACGCCAGTCCCCGCGGACCGCCCGCCCGCGGATCCGATCTGAACGTGAAACCGACGCCCTCATGCAATCTCCTCCCGGCCGCTTCATTTCGCAGTCTCGATCGGGATCAAATCGATCCCGTGCTGAGAGTGGCAATTATTGCGCTCGCAATCCGTTGGCGATTGTCTTGGTCACCGCCGCGATCAACGTTTCCGGCTCGGCCCAACGCTGTGGATTGGCGGTGAGCAGCGTTGCAACCCCATTTTCCGCGACCATGACCACCTGCGTGGCAAGCTCGATTTCCTCCTCGCTCGCCCTCGCACCGAGAAAGGCGGCCACCTGCTGGCGCTTGAGCGCCGCGGTGCGGGCCCGGATCCGGTCGCGACGCGGCATAGCGTCACCCTTGCGGATAAAGGCGGCGCGGTAATATGAAGGGTTGCGCAATGCGAAATCGATGAAGGTTCGCATTCCGGCCTTTAAGCGCTCAACCGGGTCACTGATCTCCGCATCGACACGCTCATGCCGGCGATAGAGCTCGCTAAAGGCCTGCTCGCAGACACAATCCAACAGATCGGCCTTATCTTCGAAATGGAGATAGATCGACATCGGCGTGTAGCCGATCCGTTTGGCGATCTTGCGCATCGAGACGCTGTCATAGCCTTCGGCGGCGAACAATTCGGCCGCGGCATTCATGATCTGCTCGCGCAGCGCGGATTTCGCCTGCCGGCGTCGCGGGCGAGGCTCGAAGGCGGCGGTTTCGGATAAGCCGGCCATGCTATACACTGTATATTCGAAACCGCGCACCCGGTCAACGACAGCGCACGGTAAGGGGGGGCGGCCGCCGACGAATGAGAGGAGGCGGCAAGGCCGGCCCGTCCGGCGCCCAATCGGTCAACCGACCTCTCGCCGCCGCCTGCATGTTATAAGCCGCTGATGCTGATCCTACAGGACGTTACCTTCCGTATCGAAAAGCGGCGGCTGCTCGACCGCGCCAGCGTGCAAATCCCGGATGGCGCAAAGGTCGGGCTTGTCGGCCGCAACGGCGTCGGCAAATCGACGCTGCTCAACCTGATCCGCGGCGTGATCGAGCCCGAAGAGGGCAAGATCGAACTGCCGGGCAATCACCGTATCGGCTTTCTCGCGCAAGAGGCGCCGGGCGGCGCAGAAACGCCGTTTTCAACCGTGCTCGGCGCCGACCGCGAGCGGATGCGCCTGCTCGCCGAGCGCGATGCGGCGCAAGATCCGCTGCGGCTCGCTGAGATTGAAACGCGGTTGGTTGAAATCGACGCCCATTCGGCGCCGAGCCGCGCCGGGCGCATTCTTGCCGGGCTCGGCATCGATGAGCCGATGCAGCATCAGCCGCTGGACAAGTTGTCGGGCGGTTGGCGCATGCGCACGGCGCTCGCCGCGATCCTGTTCACCGAGCCCGATTTGTTGCTCCTCGATGAGCCGACCAACCATCTCGATCTTGAAGCCACATTGTGGCTCGAGCGGTTCTTGCGGAGCTACCGTAAAACCGTGATCCTGGTCAGCCACGATCGCCACGTGTTGAACGCCGTCACGACCACGACCGTCCATCTCGAGCGCGGCAAGCTGGTCGTGTATTCGGGCGGATTTGATGCGTTTTTGCGGGCGCGGCAGGAAAACGCCCGGCGCCTGGCCACCATGGCCAAACAACAGGCGGAACAGCGACAGCGGCTGCAGGCGTTTGTCGACCGCTTCCGCGCCAAGGCGTCGAAAGCGCGCCAGGCCCAGAGCCGGCTCAAGGCGTTGGCGCGGCTTGAACCGGTGGCGCTGAGCTCGGCCGAACCGCCGCCGCGAATTGCTTTCCCGCCGCCGCCGCCGCTGAGCCCCCCGCTGATCACCCTCGACCGCGTCAGCGTCGGCTACGCGCCGTCCAAGCCGGTCCTGTCGCGACTTGACCTGCGCCTCGATCCGGACGACCGGATTGCCCTGCTCGGCGCCAACGGCAATGGCAAGACCACCCTCGCACGGCTGCTGGCCGGGCGCCTGGCGCCGCTCGCAGGGGAAATCGTGCGGGCGTCGAAATTGCGTTGCGGCTATTTTGCCCAGCACCAGATCGAGGAGATGCGCCCCGACGCTTCGGCCTTCGACCATCTGTCGGCGTTGATGTCTTCGGCCCCGCCGGAAATGGTGCGAACGCGGCTCGGCTCCTTCGGGTTCAGCGCCGAAAAGGCGTTCGTGCCGGCCGCCGAATTGTCGGGCGGCGAACGCGCCCGGCTGAACCTGGCGCTGGTCAGCCACGACGCGCCATCGCTGTTGATATTGGACGAACCGACCAACCACCTCGACCTCGAAACCCGAGAGGCGCTGGTGCAGGCGCTCAATGATTTCGCGGGCGCCGTCGTGCTGGTCACGCATGATTGGCATTTGCTCGAATTGGTCGCCGAACGGTTGTGGCTCGTCGCCAATGGCACAGTTCAGCCCTTCGACGGCGATCTCGAGGATTACCGCCGCATCCTGCTCGAGCAAGCCGCGACCACCGCCAACCCCCGCCGCCCGCACGCCGATTTCCGCCGCCGCGAGACGGAGCG
>JAJPIH010000386.1 GCA_021324875.1 Alphaproteobacteria bacterium | reverse complement strand
CCGCGCGGGCCGCGCCGCCGAGCTTGGGCCGGCTCGCCAATGGCCTGCGCCGTGGTGCGGGCGGGGAGACTTGAACTCCCACGTCCTCTCGGACAACAGATTTTGAGTCTGCCGCGTCTGCCATTCCGCCACGCCCGCCTGACGCGCAGCCGACTATAGCGGCGGCGGGATAGCGGTCAACGGCGATACCGCGGGTTTGGAGCGAGGAGTGTGGTTATGCCCCAACGCATCAACCGGGCAATCGAGTTGTTGGCGCAAGATCAGGCGATTTATTACGTCGGCGGCCATAGCGGCCATGTGCTGACGCGCGCGCAAGGGCGAGAGGATGCCCTGACCTGGGCCGATTATATCAATGTCGGCATGGAGCATGGCGCTTTCGACATGACCGGGCTTGCCGAATACATGGCGGGGCTCGTCGAAGGCGGTCCGACCCGCTCCGGGCACCGCACCCCGACGGTCATCGTCGAAGCGCCGGTCAACGGCACCGACGCCGCCAATGTCCGCTTCAACGCCTGGCAGTTCCGCCAGATTCTCGGGCGCGGCGTGCACGGCGTGCTGTTGTGCCAGGCGGAAAGCGCCGAGGCGGTGCGCGCTTTTGTCGAATCCTGCCGCTACCCGCACCACCGCGCCGGGGTCGATCCCGCCCTGCCCTCCCCGCTTGAACGGATGCGCGGCGCGGTTGGCGCGGCGGCGAATGGCGGGCTTGGTATCGGCACCCGCGGCCGCGGCTCAGAAGCGACCGCGGCGCCGATCTGGGGTCTCTCAGCCGAGGCTTACATCGCCCGCTGCGAGCCCTGGCCGCTCAATCCCGACGGCGAATTGCTGCTTGGGGTCAAGCTCGAATCGCCGGAGGGGATCGCCAATTGCGAAGCCATTCTGGCCGTGCCGGGGCTCGGTTTTGCCGAACTGGGTCCGGGCGACCTTGGCCTTTCGCTCGGCTATGTGTCCGTCCCGCGCCACCCCTACCCGCCGGAGATGCGCGAGGCGCGCGAGCGCGTATTCGCCGCCTGCCGCAAAAATCGGATCGCGTTTCTCGAAACCGCCGCGCCCGAGACCATCCTGCGTCAGCTCGATGAAGGGGTGCGGGTCATCGCCGGCCATCGCGAGGATACGGCCAGGATCGGCCGCGCCCATCAGCGCCGGACGATGCCGGTGTAGAGCCGTCGGCATTTGCGCTCAGGGCTCGCTCGATGGCCCACTAGGCTGCGGGGTCGCGCGGGGCCGTTGGGATGGGCGGTGCCACGGGCGCAGCCGTTGTCGTTTCGTCTGACAAGGCGACGAGCGCGCGGAACTCGGCATCTTCTTCCCAGACCTGCCTCAAATCATCGGCGGTCTCGGTCGCCGTCGCAGCAGCGGGAGCCGCCTGCCAAAAGCGTCGATTGTCGTACCTCAGCTCATTGTTTTGAGTGAAGGCGAATGCAAGGTCTTTGCGGATTTCCACGCGCAGTGCCGCAAGGGAGTCGGCAGATTTCCCCGCTTTACGCTCCTCCCGGTACATTTGACCGCGGGCCAGCGCACGCAACAGATGAAGCCTGCCATCCGGGTCGTCTTTCTTGGGGTCGTCGCCGATATCTTTTAACAGGTCCAATGCCTGCTGGTACCCTCCGGGTACCCGGCCGGAAAGCCGAAGCGCGACAGCGTCTCCGAGGATTGCGCGACGGACATCCGGATCGGCCTTGTCCCGCGCCTCAAGCGCCGATCCGTTGATGATCTCGGCAAGGGCGCGGTAATCGGGGCCTGCCGCATTGAATACGCGCGAGGCTTCCAAAAGCAATCGCGGATCAGCCGCGTCGGGTGTTGTGGGGTTCATGGCTGTCTCGGCGCCAGCATTGTTCCCAACAAATAAGCATAGCCCCGCGCCGCCGCGCGATAATCGTTTAGAATCGCTTTTGCGCGTGCCCAGCTCAGGACTTCCGCCGGCGTAACACCTGATTGCGCGATTAGATCCTCGAACTGGATCGGCTGGTATTGGAGCGCCGCCTGGATCTCCACCGTCGTCGGCCGTTCTGTGGTTTCGGGCGGACCCGTGCGCGGGATGCGGGGCGCCAGGCTTTGGGTTAGCCGCAGATTGCGCATGGTCAGCCGCGCGGCCGGGGTCGCTCGAAGAATTTGTGAAACGGCGGCGATCAATCGCGAAATGACCAACTCTGCGTAGAGATAGGCAAACAGAAAGCCGAACACCGCACCGCCGATGATGACTGCCCCCAGCACCGCCGGGCTGCCATGCCGGCTCCCGAACAGCCAATCGGCGGCGGCGAAAGCGACAGCGGCCAACCCTCCCAAGATGTTTTTTGCTTCCACCAGTCCGACGCCGGTAATCGCCGTTGTCAGCCAGTCGGAGATGTTGGTCAAATTGGTGCTGAGCTTCCACGCCTCGATTGCCTGGCGATGATCAATACCTGGCGGCGGTACCGCACCCCCGGCGGCGGCCGGTGGTGCTTCGGAGGCGCTGATCGGGCGCGGAATGCCAAAAATGAAGCCAATCACGGCGCCGGCAAGGCCGGCCGCGCAACAGATCAGCAGCACCCCGCCAACCGCGCGCACCATTTGCCAAGCCAAGAACCCGGCGAAGAGCCATTGCGATTGCTGCCACAATGGCTCTTTTAGCCCCGCGGTGACACCGTCCGGCTTGATCGCTACCAGCCACGCCGTGCGCATAACGCCGGCAGCCAACGCCCAGGCCACGGTAAACGACCCGAAGACCAGCATCGCGGTCACAAGCAGCCGGATCGTTTGCGCGGTGACCCGATCGGTGAGGAATTGGTCAAAATCCGGGGTGAGCGCGGCCCAAATGCGCGCGAAGAGATTCGGTTGCGCGGGACCGCCGGGCACCCAAAGGCGGCCGAGGATGACCCCCAAAGCGAGCGCCAACAGAATACCCAGGAGCACCAGGACCAGCCAAACGGACATCGCCGCGCCCCTGCCCTCAACTATTCCCGGTACGGTGGATCGCCGAGGGCTTGGTGCACCCGTCGTGCCGCCGGTGCCCGCCCACGCCTGCTTTTAGCTCCGGATTGGCGTGGCCCAGCCGGCGCCGCTTGCAAGGGATCGCTTACGAGGCTGAGACTGCAATCGTGTCCCTCTTTGTCTTTGCATTTCAGGTTCAGAGCGATCCGAAACGGCGCGCCACTGGTATAGGGTGGACGAATCGTCGCCGATTTCCGGACACTCACTTGGCCGGCGTCGAGCGTCATCCCTGGGATCGGACACAAAAACGTTTGCGGACAATCCTCGTTCTTCAGTGCTTTTACGCAATTTCCCAGCTGCGGCGGCGCCGGCTCGGTTGCAGGGCAAAAATACGCCTCCCCGGCGGTGATGTTCACCCTTTCCGTGCCGCGGTTTTGGAGTTTGACCCAAACTAATGGCGGTATTCTTTGAGCCGAGGCAATCACCAGCTTCGCCCCTGACGGTGACGACGGCTTGGTTGCGGTGAGGAGCGAAAGCGCGGCTCTATTGGCGGCGACGCCGGCCTCCAACGTATCTGTCTTCTGTTCGAGCTTGCCAATTCGCTGATCGATATCGGTCGCGCCCGGGCGACCCGCGGCCGAAGACTGGTCGCCGATGACCAAGGCGCCAACAACGATGCCGAGGACGGCGGCGATGCCGGCGGCCAGCGCGATCGCTCGGCTTGCCTGCTGGATAAGCAGGGCGGCAGCAACCGCAATCGCCAAGGCCGCGTCGATCGCAACCAGGATCGCTATCGAATTTGCTGGCGCGGACACCTCGACCCTGGAAGTTCGTCGGCTTACATTTTCCTTTTCGACGTCTTTCGCGTCAAGCGAGAACAGCGCCGATAATTGTTCACCTACGCGCGTCCTCGGCTGACCAGCGGCCCTCCCGGTGGTTCGTCGATACCTGCCGGGTGGGCTCGCCCGCGGCCGCTTGCCACGCTAGACTGGATACGACACGGCGAGCCCGGGAGGACGACGATGGAATACGGCCTGTTCACGATGCCCTCGCACCCGCCCGAGCGCGGTCTCTACGACGGCCATCGCTGGGATCTGCAAACCCTGCGCTGGGCCGACGAACTCGGCTTTAGCGAGGCGTGGATCGGCGAGCATCACACCGCCCCGTGGGAGCCCCACCCGGCCCCCGATTTGCTGATCGCGCAGGCGCTTATGGAGACCAAAAACATCCGTCTGGCGCCGGGCGGCTTTCTGCTGCCCTACCACCACCCGGCGGAATTGGCCAACCGGGTCGCGATGCTCGACCACATGGCGCAGGGCCGGCTCAATTTCGGCGTCGCCGCGAGCGGGCTGCCGAGCGACTGGGCGATGTTCCATGTCGACGGCAATTCCGGGGAACATCGGGTCATGACCCGCGAGGCGCTCGACATCATCCCCAAGCTGTGGACCAGCGACGAGCCGTTCGACTATCGCGGCAAATACTGGCAGGTCAGCAAGACCGATCTGATGCTGCGCACCTTGCGACCGCATATCCGGCCGTTTCAAAAGCCCCACCCGCCGATCGGCGTCGCCGGCGTCAGCAAGGGCTCGGACACGTTGAAGCTCGCCGGCGAGCACGGGTTTTTGCCGATGAGCCTCAACCTCAACCAGACCTATGTCGCGAGCCACTGGGAGTCGGTCGAGGAAGGGGCCCGCCGCTCGGGACGCACGCCGTCGCGCGCGCAATGGCGGCTGGTGCGCGAAATTTTTGTCGCCGATACCGACGCCGAGGCGTGGCGGCTCTCGGTCGGGAGCATGATGGGGCGCATGATGCGCGAATATTTCATTCCGCTGTTGACCGATGTCGGCGTCGTCGAATTTCTGAAGCACAGCCCCGACGTCGCCGACAGCGACGTGACCCCGGAATATTGCGCCACGCACAATTGGCTGATCGGCTCACCCGCCACCGTCGTCGAAAAGATCGAGCGTATGTATGACGAAGTCGGCGGGTTTGGCTCGCTGCTGCTGTTCTGCTTCGACTACAGTGAGAACCCCGAGGCTTGGCGTCATTCGATGGAATTACTGGCGCGTGAGGTGATGCCGAAAGTCGCGCATCTCGTTCCGGCCTGACCCGCCCCGCCGCCGGTCTGCGTCCCGCCCAAAAAGGAGAATAAGCGTGTTTGCGAGCCTGTCGGACGAGCAGCGCCAATTCATCGGCACGGTGCGCGAGCTGGCGCAAAGCGAATTCCGCGCCCGCGCGCAGCACTATATGACCGGCGCCTTTCCGTGGGACAACATGCGCCGGCTGGCCGAATTGGGTGTCCTCGG
>JAJPIH010000139.1 GCA_021324875.1 Alphaproteobacteria bacterium | reverse complement strand
GCGAAGTTGCCGGTATCGATTTCGATCGGCTTGTGGACCACTCTGATTACCTATCTCGTATCGATCCCGCTGGGCATTCGCAAGGCGGTGCGCGACGGCAGCCGCTTTGACGTTTGGTCGAGCGGGGTCATCATCGTCGGCTATGCCGTGCCGAGCTTTCTGTTCGCGGTGCTGCTGATCGTCCTGTTCGCCGGCGGCAGCTACCTGTCGATCTTCCCGTTGCGTGGACTGGTCAGCGACAATTGGGCCTCGCTGTCATGGCCGCTGCGGATTGCCGATTATTTCTGGCACATCACTCTGCCGATCACGGCGCTGGTGATTTCCGGCTTCGCCACGCTGACGATGTTGACCAAGAATTGTTTTTTGGACGAAATCAACAAGCAATATGTACTGACCGCACGCGCCAAAGGGCTGGCCGAGCGCCGCGTCCTTTACGGCCACGTGTTTCGCAATGCGATGCTGTTGGTGGTGGCCGGGTTTCCGGCGGCGCTGGTCGGGATCCTGTTCACCGGCTCGCTGCTGATCGAGGTCATTTTCTCGCTCGACGGCTTGGGCTTGTTGGGTTTCGAGGCGGCGATCAACCGCGACTACCCGATCATGTTCGGCACCCTCTACGTCTACACCCTGATCGGGTTGGTGCTGAAACTGGTCAGCGACCTCACTTACATGTTGATCGACCCGCGCATCGATTTCGCCACCCGTCGGACATAGCGCTGGGCCGAGTTGCCGCGCTATCGGGCGCCGTTTGTCATCGCGCGCAATTCGCCTTTCACCTCCAACGGGCGCCCGTTGATGGGAAGCGCGTCGCTCGCGAATTGGCGGCGCTTTTCGTGCCTGAAGGCGGATCGCGCGGGGCCGATGGGGACGGCTGCGAGGTCTATCCCCTTCTCGGCAACCAGCGACGGTCCTAAGCTGTCGGCCTGACGCCATTCAGGGGGGACGGCCGGTGAAAGCGTTGTTTCTGGGCGGGGTCGCCGCCGACACCGCGCGCGGGATTGCCAGCGAACTGCCGGCCGCGCTCGAGGTCGCGATTTTTGACGACCCGATCGATCGCGCGCAATTGCCGGCCGCGGCGGCGGCAGCCGACATTCTGGTTTCCAATCACTGGCGCGCCGACTATCCGCCCGCTCCGAAAATCCGGCTGGTGCAGTCGGTCGCGACCGGCGTCGACTTGTTTGACCTCGACGCTTTGCCGCCGGGGATTACCGTCTGCAACGCTTTCGGCCACGAGACCGCGATTGCCGAATATGTGGTCATGGCGATGCTGGCGCTGCATCACCGGCTGCTTGAGATCTCGGGCGAATTCCGCGCGACCGGCTCGTGGCGGACAAGCTGGGTCGAGAGCGGCACGCCGCATGGCGAGGTGCGCGGCACCACCCTGGGGATCGTCGGTCTCGGCCGGGTCGGGCGTGAAGTGGCGCGGCGTGCCGCACCCTTCGGCTGTCATATCCTTGCCGCAAACCGCACCCCGCGCCCCGCCGGCGATGGCGTCGCCAAGGTCTATCCGCTCACCGAACTCGATGCGATGCTGCCGCAATGCGACACGGTCGCGTTGTGCACCGCGCTTGGCCCGGCGACGACCGGCCTGATCGACGCCCGCCGGCTCGCGCTGATAAAATCCGGCGCCGTTCTGATCAATATTTCGCGCGGGCAGGTCATCGACGAGGACGCGCTTTTTAAGGCACTTTGTGAACGACGCCTCGCCGGTGCCGCGATCGATGTGTGGTGGCAATATCCCAGCGCCGCCGAGCCCCGTCGCCGTGGTTCGCGCCACCCGTTCCATGAGTTGCCGAATGTCATTGTGACGCCGCACAATTCCGGCTGGACCACGGGGATGGTGCGCCGCCGCTGGGACGAAATCGCCGACAATCTCGGCCGCTTTCTACGCGGCGAGCCGCTGATCAACGTGGTTTACGCAAATCGATGACAAAAGCAGGTGGTCGATGACCGGGAAGCATGGTGGCGGACGATGAAGGCGCTGTTTCTGGGCACGCTGGCGACATCGCAGGCGGCGCCGATCATCCGTTTTCTGACCACCGATTTGGCGACCGAACTGGTCGACGACGGCGATCCGGCGCAGCTTGCCGCCGCCTTGGCCACGGCCGACATCGTGCTGACCGGAACCTGGCGCCGAACCTATCCGCCCGCACCGCGACTGCGGCTGGTGCAGGTGCCGCTGGCCGGCACCGACGGGATTGAGGTTGCGGCGTTGCCGCGCGGCGTCACGGTCTGCAACGCCTATGGTCACGAGGCGGCCCTCGGCGAATTTGCGGTCATGATGATGCTCGCCTGGCGGCACCGCCTGTTTGACATCGCGACCTCGTTTCGGGCCGGGTCCTGGTTCTGGAGCCCGACCGTCGGCGGCCCGACGCGCGGCGAAATCGCCGGACAAACGGTTGGCGTCGTCGGGCTTGGCCATATCGGGCGCGAAGTCGCCCGGCGCGCCGCCGCCCTCGGCTGCCATGTCCGGGCGGCGAACCGCACCCGGCGCGAAACGCCCGCCGGCGTCGAGCGCCTTTACGCTTGGCCAGAGCTCGACACGATGCTCGGCGAATGCGACATCGTCGTGCTGAGCTGCGCGCTGACCCCGGAAACGACGGGCCTGATCGACGCCCGCCGGCTGGCGCTGATGAAACGCGGTGCGTTCCTGATCAACATAGCCCGCGGCCCGGTCGCCGACGAGGACGCCTTGTATCAGGCGCTGCGCGACGGCGTCATCGGCGGGGCGGCGCTCGATACCTGGTGGCGCTATCCCTCGCCTCAGGAGCCCGCGCCGCGGCCGTCGCGCCACCCGTTTCACGAATTGCCGAATGTCATCATGACCCCGCATTGTTCGCCGCGCACCGACGAGACGATCGAGCGCCGCTCGCGCGAGGTCGCGCAAAACCTCGACCGGTTCGTGCGCGGCGAGCCGCTCACCAACATCGTGGTCACGACCTGACGAGGACCCAATGAGCGACGAGATCGCCTTCCTGCCGGCAACCCGGCTCCTCGCCCTCTATCGCGACAAGCGCCTGTCGCCGGTCGAGGCGGCCACGGCGACGCTGGCCAGGCTCGAACGCTATGAGGGTGCGATCAACGCCTTTGTCCTTTACGACCCCGAGACCGCGATGACACAGGCCCGCGCTTCCGAAGAGCGGTGGAGGAAGGGTGAGCCGCAAGGCCTGCTCGACGGGGTCCCGGTTGCGATCAAGGACACGCTCTTGACCCGGGGATGGCCGCGCCTGTTGGGTTCGCGCACGATCGACCCGCACCAGGCCTGGGACGAAGACGCGCCGGTGACGGGCCGGCTGCGGACGGCGGGAGCGGTGTTTTTCGGCAAAACCACCACGCCCGAATTCGGCTGGAAGGGGGTCACCGATTCGCCGCTGACCGGCGTAACTCGCAACCCCTGGGACCTCGAAAAAAGCCCCGGCGGGTCGAGCGGTGGCAGTGCGGCGGCGCTGCTCGCCGGCATCTCGGCGCTGGCGGTCGGCACCGACGCCGGCGGCTCGATCCGCATTCCGGCGTCGTTTTGCGGCGTCTTCGGTCTGAAGCCGACCTTTGGCCGGGTCGCGGTGTACCCGCCCTCGGCCTTTGGCGACCTCGCCCATGTCGGGCCGATGGCGCGCACCGTCGAGGATGCGACATTGATGCTCGACGCGATCAAAGGTCCGGATTCGCGCGATTGGCACAGCCTGGCCGATGACCGCGTCGCCTATCGCGAACAGCTCCACGGGGCCTCGCTTGCCGGCAAACGCGTCGCTTTGTCGCTGACGCTTGGCTATGCCGAGCCGGCGCCGGCGGTGCGCGCCGCGGTCGAACGGGCGGCCCGGGTGATGGAGCGCCTGGGGGCGGTCGTCGAACCCGCCGATCCGTTCGATGCCTCGCCGATGCCGGTTTTCGAGACCCTCGCCCTTGCCGGGTTCTGGGCGTTATTGCGGGCGCAGACGCCGGACAAAATAGCGGTCATGGATCCGGGGCTCGTCGAAACCTGCCGGCGCGGCGAGATGGTAACGCAGGAGCAATATGTCGACGCCGTGACCCGGCGGGCGGCGCTCGGCCAGAAATTGCGCCAGTTTTTCGACCGCTATGACTTGTTGCTGGCGCCGACCATGCCGATCACGGCCGCCTTCGCCGACCCGCGCGACGACGACCAACCGAACCCGCGGAATTCCTGGCGCTGGATCACCCACACCTATCCGTTCAACCTGACCAAGAACCCGGCCGCTTCGATCCCGTGCGGATTTGCCGATGGCCTGCCGGTCGGGTTGCAGATCGTCGGGCCGCTGTGGGGCGATCTCGCCGTGCTTCAAGCCGCCTTCGCTTATGAACAGGCCGAGGGCAACGCTTGGCCGCCGCCCGGGCTTGCCGCCCGGCTCGAGGCAATCGCCAGGGCGCCCGACCCCGGCGTTCTCGCCAAGCGCTGGCCGCGGCCCGCATAGCCGCCCACCAAGCCGCTATTGGCCCGCGGCCGTGAACGCGGCAATCGTCTCGGGGATGGCGTCGGGATGGGCGGGCGCCATGATATGGGCGCCAGCTACCCCGGGGATCGCCGCCAATTCGTGCAGCAATTCGGTGCAGATCGCGATCCCCTCACGACGCGGATCGGGGCTGTGCTCGAGCCGCGCGATCACGGCGTCTGGGATGATCGTGCCGTAGAGCCGCTCGCGCATCCATCGCGCCGAGCGCGCCGACGCCAAGGGCGCCACCCCGATCAGCACTTTAAGCCGCGGGATCAATCCCAGCTCAGTCAACCTCGCGACCCAGCGACGGACAACGCCGGCATCCATGCAGAATTGGGTCTGCACAAAGCGGGCGCCGGCATCGGCCTTGGCGGCGAGATCGGCGGCAATCCATCCCGCCGGCGGATCAAGCGGCAGCGCTGCCCCGCCCAGGTAAAGCGCCGTCGGGCCGTGCACCGGCGCGCCCGAGGCCAGCCGGTGCTCGCTCCCGAGCCGGTGGGCCAGCGCCAGAAGCCGGGTCGAATCAAGGTCGAAGACCGGTTTCGCGTCGGGCTGATCGCCGGTTTTGGGATCGTCGCCGGTGACCACCAACAGGTTGCGCACCCCGAAGGCCAACGCCCCCAGAAGATCGCCCTGCAGCGCCAGACGGTTGCGGTCGCGGCAGGTCATCTGCAGGATCGGTTCCACGCCCTGCTCGACCAGGATCCGGGCGGCGGCGAGGCTCGACAGATGCACGCGGGCGCCGGCGCCGTCGGTGACATTGACCGCGGTCGCGAGCCCTTTGAGCGGCAGCGCCCGCCTGACCAGGTCCGCCGGATCGCTTGACACCGGCGGCACCAGTTCGGCGGTTATCGTAAACTGCCCGCGTTCAAGCCGGCGCGACAGTTCGCTGATGTCGCCTGTGTCGTCGGCCATCGGTGCGGCCCCGCGCCGGCGCTACCAGGCCTGGTCGAGCAGGCCGCGGACTACGCCCGGACCATCGATTTTGCGCGGGTTGGTGTGCACCCAACGGTCATGCATCGCGTTTTCGGCGATCAGGTCGAGCTGCTCGCCGCGCACGCCGACATCACGCAACCGGGTTGGCAGACCCAGGCCCGCGATCAATGCGGAAACGACATCGGCCGCCAATTCACCGGGCCGCCCCAGCGCCTCGCTGACCCGCACCTGCTTGTCGGCGTTGACCGCGTGGTTGAAGCGCAGCACATGCGGCAGCAGCACGCAGCTGGTGTAACCGTGCGGCACGCCCGCGGTTCCGCCCAGCACATGACCGATGCCGCGGCTGGCCCCCTTGCTGACCCCGCTTTGCGAGCCGATCATCGACAGCCAAGCTCCCATTTGGCAGTCGAGACGGGCGTCGAGGTCGCGGGGATCCGCCTTGACCCCCGTCAGTCCGCGGCCCAGCCGGCGCAGCGCCTCAACCGAGCATCCTTCCGATAAGGGTTGGCCGTCGATTGAGCAGATATCCTCGACGGCGTGATCGACGGCGCGGATACCGGTCGACAAAAACAGCCATTCCGGGGTTGGCACACTCGCCGCCGGGTCGAGGATCACCGCGCGCGGGATCATCTCGGGGTGGCTGAAGCTCTCTTTCACCTGGCGCGCCGTGTCGGTACAACCGGCCCCGGCGGAGACCTCCCCCGCCGAGAGTGTCGTCGGGATCGCGATCATGCGCACCGACGGCGGCTTGAGCGCAGGACGATGGACGGTACCGTCGGCTTCGATCGTGGCGCGCAGACCGTCAAGCTGTTCGGGCTGGGCAACGCCATTGCCGAGACACAACCCCACCATCTTGGCGGCATCGGTCACCGAGCCGCCGCCCAAGGTCACGATCAGATCGGCGCGGGCCTCGCGCGCCGCGTTGGCGGCAGCCACGACGTCGGAGCGCGGCGTGTGCGCGCCAATCTTGGCGCAAAGCCCGGCAAAGCGATTGCCGAGCGCCATGCGCAGCCGCTCGACAAGATCGGTTTCGCGGGCAAGCGTGCCACTCGCCATGACAAAAATCGCCCGGGCGTCGAGCCGATCGGCCTCGCCCACCGCCGCCTCGACATAGGGCTTGCCAAAGATCACGCGGTCCATCAGCGGATAGCGGTAGGCGCCATTCAGCATCGGGTTGCCTCCGGTCACTGAAGGTTCCGAAATCGCCCTCCCGCGCCCCTCCAACAGCTAATAAGAGCGCGGCATGCCCAGCACGTGCTGGCCGATATAGGCGAGGATCAGATTGGTCGAAATTGGCGCCGTCTGGTAGAGCCGTGCTTCGCGCCATTTGCGCTCGATGTCGTATTCGCGGGCAAAGGCGAACCCGCCAAATGTCGCAAACGTCGCTTCGGCGGCATGCCAGGTCGCTTCCGACGCCAGCAATTTCGCCATGTTTGCATCGGCGCCGCATTCCTGGCCGGCGTCAAACAAGGCCGCGGCCCGCCGGCAGATCATGTCGGCCGCCTCCAGTTCGGCATAGGCGCGGGCCAGCGGGAACTGCACACCCTGGTTCTGGCCGATCGGCCGATCAAACACGATCCGTTCCTTGGCGTAGTCGATCCCCTTGTTGAGCAGCCAGCGCCCATCGCCGATGCATTCCTGGGCGACAAGGATGCGTTCGGCATTCATGCCGTCGAGGATATAGCGAAACCCTCGACCCTCCTCGCCGATCAGCGCGTCGGCCGGCACCTTCAAATTGTCGAAAAAGATCTCGGTCGTGTTGTGGTTGATCATCGCCTCAATCGGGCGGATTTCAACACCGTGCCCCAGATTTTCACGCAAATCGATCAGGAACACCGACAGCCCGTCGGTGCGGCGCCTGACCTGGTCGACCGGGGTGGTGCGCGCCAGCAGCAGCATCAGATCGGAGTGGCGGGCGCGCGAGGTCCAGACTTTCTGGCCGTTGATCAGATATTGGTTGCCCTCGCGCACCGCCCGGGTCTTGAGCTTGGTCGTGTCTGAGCCGGTGGTCGGCTCGGTCACGCCAAAAGCCTGCAGCCGCAATTCGCCCGACGCGATCTTGGGCAGATAACGCTGTTTCTGCTCGCGGCTGCCATGCCGCAGCAAGGTGCCCATGATGTACATCTGGGCATGGCCTTGGCTCGCCGTGCACCCGCACGCGTTGATCTCTTCGAGAATGACCGCGGCGGCACGCAGCGGCAGCCCGGCCCCGCCATATTCCTCGGGAATGAGCGAAGCGAGGAAGCCGCCGGCCGTCAGTTCGGCGATGAACTCGGTCGGGTAGGCCTGCTCGGCTTCGAGCTTGCGCCAATATTCGCCGGGGTATTTCTCACAGATCTTGCGGATCGATTGGCGCAGCTCGGGATAGTCCTCGCCCAGCGCCACCATGACCGGTTCGTCGCTCATCGGATCCTCCTCGCTGCCGCCGAACTGCGAAAATAGCGCGGGCCGAGAGTGAATTCACCCGGCGCGCACCGCACGGTATTCGCGTCGCACGATCTCGAGCAGCTCTTCGGCCGAGGTGGCCGCCGCGGCGCTCTCGAAGGTGATCTCGCCATGTTGCATCAGCACCACCCGATCACAGATCTCCAAGGTCTGCGCATAGTTGTGGGCGATCATGATGATGGCAATGTCGCCGCGCGCCCTCAGCCGTTCGATCAGATCGATGATCAGCCGCGCTTCGCGCGCGCCCATCGCCGCCAGCGGCTCGTCGAGCAACAGGATGCGCGCCCGCGAATGGACTGCGCGGGCAACCGCGATCGCCTGACGCTGTCCGCCCGACAGCGCCCCGACTTCGACATCGATGGAAGGCACATCGACGCCGATTTCGGCCAGTGCGGCCGCCGCGCGCCGGCGCATCTCGCGATGGTTCAACAGTCGAAACGGGCCACGACGCAGCAGTTCGCGGTTCAAAAACATGTTGTGGTAGATGCTGAGCCCATTGACGAGCGCCAAATCCTGATAGACGCATTCGATGCCGAGCGCGCGCGCCTCGTCGACCGAGCCAAGCTCCACGGCCCGCCCGTCGACGTAAACCTGTCCGGAATCCGGCTGATGGAAGCCGGTCAGGATCTTGATCAGGGTCGATTTGCCGGCGCCGTTGTCGCCCAGGATGCCGAGCGTCTCGCCCCACGCGACGCTGAGCGAGACACCGTTGAGGGCGGTGATTTTGCCAAACCGCTTGACGATATCCGCGGCGCGGATCGCCTCGCGCCGATCCGTTTCGCGCACCGCGGCGAAGGCCGCCTTGCTCATTCGCGGGTGCCCCCGCGCAGTCGCGCCAGATGGATGTTGGCGATCATCGCGACCAGGATCGCGACCCCGATGATGATGTCAAAGGTGAAAGCGTTGATGCCCTGTAGGGTGAACCCGTCCTGCAGCACCCCGAGCATGATGCCGCCGACCAGCCCGCCGACGATTGTGCCGGCGCCGCCGGCGATGGCGGTGCCGCCGATCACCACGGAAGCGACACCCAAAAACATGATGTTGCTGCCGCCGGCGAGCGGGTCTGCCGAGCCGACGCGGAAGGTTTCCATCAGCCCGGTAAAGCCGCCAAGCACGCTGGTCAGGATGAAATTGCCGATTTTGACGCGATTGATCGCGATCCCGGCCTCGGCGGCGGCGGTGATGTTGCCGCCGATCGCGGTCGTGTGCAGCCCCCAGCGGGTGTGGCGCAGCACGATATGCATGACCGCGACGATGCCGAGCGCCCAGATGATCTCGGAATAACCCCAGGCGCCCATCACCGCGGTCAGCACCGGGCCGCCCGGCGCGTTGGCCGGAAAGCCGCGCGACACGGTCAGGGTTATGCCGGTGATCAGAAACAGCATGCCGAGGGTGGTGATAAACGAGGGCACGCTGAGCCCGATCGTGATCAGCCCGATCGCGAGCCCGATCAAGGCGCAGGCAATCAGCGCCACGACGATCGCCGACACAACCGGGAGCCCGGCGGCATGGGCATGGCCCATGATGAACGGCGAGAGGGCAAAGACCTGCCCCACCGACAGATCGATTTCACGACAGATCAGTAGCATGATCTCGCCGCAAGCGATGATGACCGGCGCGGCGACAAATTGCGACAGGGTCTGCAGATTGTCGTTGGTCAGGAAATTGGCGTTGGC
>JAJPIH010000394.1 GCA_021324875.1 Alphaproteobacteria bacterium | reverse complement strand
CGATGCGGTGCGGGGTGTTGAAGCCCTGGATCGTATAGGGGCTCGGCCGCCCGGCGGCGCGCGGCATGTCGCCGTTGATCCAGATCTCGGCGTAGTCGTCGACATTGATCCGCAGCACCGCCATCGCCCCGGCGGTAGCGAAGCCGTTGGCGTCGGCCGGCATTGTCAGGGTCGCGCGATACCAGCAGAACGACACCATGCCGCCGCCGCGCCGCCCGCCGAGATCGTCCGCCGCCACCACCGTCCAATCGGAATCGTCGAACCCCTTCTCCTCGGCGTGCGGCTCGATGTCGTAGGTGGTCGGGAATTCCGGCATCGCATCGGCGAGGGCCGGGCACTCGACCAGCTTGGCCTCGCGCGCCCGCCACACCGCGCCGAACAACGCCGAGCCGGCGGTGGTCATCAGATCGACGACATGCAGCGGCGGCAATGCCGGGGCCACCGGCGGGTGGGGAGTCAGCAATGGCGGTCGCGCCGGCAACACCGAGCGGGTGGGTCTGGTGCGGGTGCTTTGCGGCATCTTGTTCTCCCCTGGCTTGAGCGCGCCACTATAGCAAAGCGATCGGGTCGGGTGGTGGTGTTGCGCTCGCCCGAGCCGCGGCGCCGGGTAGGCCGGGCCGCGAAGATCCCGATCGTCTCCGCTGCCGGAGCAGCCATAGAACGGCGGCATGGCCGGCCGCGGGTCGAGCCGCGCACGCCGCGGCGCGCGGTCCCGGCTGGCGCCGGCTCAGGAGGCGCGGTTGAGGCGGTTGCCGACGAGGTCGTCGACAACCGTCGGATCGGCCAGGGTCGAGGTGTCGCCGAGCTGGTCATGCTCGTTGGCCGCGATCTTGCGCAAAATGCGGCGCATGATCTTGCCCGAGCGGGTCTTGGGCAGCCCCGGCGCCCATTGCAGCAGATCGGGGGTGGCGATCGGGCTGATTTCCCGGCGCACCCAGGCGACCAGTTCGCGGCGCAATTCCTCGCTCGGCTCTTCTTCGGCGCGCAGCGTGACGTAAGCGTAAATGCCTTGGCCTTTGAGGTCGTGCGGGTAGCCGACGACCGCGGCCTCGGCGACTTTGGGATGGGCGACCAGGGCGCTTTCGATCTCGGCGGTGCCGAGCCGGTGGCCGGCGACGTTGATCACGTCGTCGACCCTGCCGGTGATCCAGTAATACCCGTCCTCGTCGCGGCGGGCGCCGTCCCCGGTAAAGTAAAGACCCGGGAAGGTCGAGAAATACGTGTCGACAAAACGGCGGTGGTCGCCGAACACGGTGCGCATCTGACCCGGCCAGGAGCGAGCAAGGCAGAGATTGCCCTCGCCCGGGCCTTCGATCCGCCGGCCGTCATTGTCGACCAACAGCGGTTCGACGCCAAAGAACGGGCGGGTCGCGGAACCCGGCTTCAATGCCGTCGCGCCGGGGATCGGCGTGATCAGGATGCCGCCGGTCTCGGTTTGCCACCAGGTATCGACGATCGGGCGGCGCTGTTCGCCGACATGGTCGTAATACCACAACCACGCCTCCGGGTTGATCGGCTCGCCGACCGTGCCGAGCAGACGCAGCGAGCGCCGGCTGGTGCGGCGGACATAATCTTCGCCCTCGCGCATCAACGCCCGGATCGCGGTCGGGGCGGTGTAAAAGATCGAAACGTTGTGCTTGTCGACGACCTGCCAGAACCGCGACGGGTCGGGATAATTGGGCACCCCCTCAAACATCAGGGTCGTGGCGCCGTTGGCGAGCGGCCCGTAGACGATATAGCTGTGGCCGGTGACCCAGCCGACATCGGCCGTGCACCAATAGACCTCGCCCGGGCGATAATCGAACACGTATTCGTGGGTCATCGACACGTAGACGAGATAGCCGCCGGTGGTGTGCAGCACCCCCTTCGGCTGGCCGGTCGAACCGGAAGTGTAAAGAATGAAAAGCGGGTCCTCGGCGCTCATTTCCTCCGGCGGACAATCGGTTGCGGCCGCCGCGCAGAGCTCGTGATACCAGTGGTCGCGGCCGGCGACCCAGTCGATGGCGCCGCCGGTGCGGCGGACGACAATCACCGTCTTGACGTCGGGGCAGGCTTCGAGCGCGGCGTCGGCATTGCGCTTGAGCGGCACCGGGCGGCCGCCGCGCAGCCCTTCATCGGCGGTGATCAGGAATGTCGATCGGCAGTCGCGGATGCGCCCGGCCAGGCTGTCCGGCGAAAATCCGCCGAACACGACCGAATGGATGGCGCCGATGCGGGCGCAGGCCAGCACCGCGATCGCGATTTCCGGGATCATCGGCAGGTAGATCGTGACCCGGTCGCCCTTTTTGACGCCCTGGGCCTTGAGCGCATTGGCCAAGCGGCAGACCGCCTCGTGCAGCTCGCGATAGGTGAGGCGGCGGTCCTCGCGCGGATCGTCACCCTCCCACAAGATCGCGACCTGGTCGCCACGCCGGGCCAGATGCCGGTCAACACAGTTGTAGCAGGCGTTCAGGGTGCCGTCCTCGTACCAGGCAATGCGCACATCGCCGTCGAACGAGGCGTCTTTGTCCCGGGTATAGGGCTTTATCCAGTCGAGCCGCCGGCCATGCTCGCCCCAGAACCCGTCGGGATCGTCAAGCGAGCGTTGATACAGGCGCAGATATTCGGCTTCGTTGATCTTTCCGATATGCGGGTGAGCCGCGAGCGGAATGACGGTCCGGCCCGACATGGCGCATTTCCTCCTCGGCGGGCGGCGCGGCGCGGGCGCCGCTCAACTCGGCCGAAGATTATGCCGGCGGGCCGGGGGGTTACAAGACCCCTTCCAGAACCTCGCGCTGCGCCATGGCGTGGGGATGGCCGCCGCGGATCGCGAACAGCGCGGCTTGCGTGCGGTTGGCAACATGCAAGCGGCGGATGATCTGCTTGACATGCGCCTTGACCGTGCTTTCCGACATGCCGAGGGCGCCGGCGATCAATTTGTTCGACTTGCCTTCCGAGATCAAGGCGAGCACGTCGCGCTGGCGGCGGGTCAGGATGCGCCGGGTTTCGGTTTCGGGGTCGCGGTCGGCCGGCTCGTGACATTCTTCGGTCAGCATCAGCGGCACAAAGCTGCCGCCGGCGCGCACCCGCTCAAGCGCGCCAAGCAGCACCTTCAAGCCGTGGTTGGCCGGCAGAAAACCCTTGGCCCCGGCGCGCAGGATCGCACGGGCGCGCTCCGGGTCGTCACATTCGGCGGTGACCAACACCGGCGTCTCGCCGGCGATCGCCACCAGCACGGCGAGGTCGACAAGGTCGACCTGACCGCAGGTGGCGGCGCCGACCAGGATCACCGAGAAGCCCGCGCCCCGTTGTATTGCCTCGACCAAATCGTCGCCGCTCGCCAGATCGGTCACCTTCCACCGCCGCGGCTGCTGGGCCAGCGCCAGTTTCAGGCATTCGCGCCGCAGCGCACTACGGTCGACAATCGCCAGATGGCGGCGGTTTTGCCCGCAGCACGGCTCTGCTTCGGGGGCCAGTCGATCGACGATCGGCCCGGTCATGTCGTCGAGAGCATCGTGTCCGTGCAACGCGGCCCCCTTTGCTGTAGGTGTACCGATAAAGATCGCTCTTTTGCCGAACGCGGATGGTAAAGATTTGTAAACCAATGTAACCATTGGTTAAGGAATCATGGCTTTTTTAAGCAGCAGAGCTATATGCATTATCTCCGCAAAATTAGTAAACTGCAACGGCGTCGCTGTCGATGCTTGCCCCTTTTTTGTCACAGCCGGTTGACCGCGTTTACCAAGTCTCTCAATCGGAGGTTGATCTGTCGCCGGCTCGGCCGCCAGGCCTCAAGGCGCGCCCGACCGCGATTCCGTTCAAGCCAAATCGTCTGCAGGCTGGTACCGTAGCGCCCCCGCGACCCATTGCCGGAGGCTAGGATGCAATATGGTTTTGGCGCACCGGTCAGCGGCCCGCTCGCCGCGCCCGCAGCGCTTGCGCATATCGCCGCCGAGGGCGAGCGGCTCGGCTATGATTACACGACGATCAGCGACCATGTCGTGATCCCGCGCGACATCGAGGCGCGCTATCCCTACAGCGACACCGGCGAATTTCCCGGGCGATCGCGCGGCGAGCGTCACGAACAATTGATCGCCGCGGCGTTCATCGCCGGCAAGACCCAGCGTCTGCGGCTGGTCACCTCGGTGACGGTGGTGCCGCACCGGCCGGCGGTGTTGCAGGCCAAGATGCTGGCCACGATCGACGTGCTGTCCAATGGCCGGCTGACCTTCGGCATCGGCGCCGGCTGGATGCGCGAGGAATTCGAAGCGCTGGGAGTACCGGCCTTTGCCGAGCGCGGTGCTGTGACCGACGAATATCTGCTCGCCTGCCGCGAATTATGGACCAGCGACCGGCCGCGCTTCGACGGCAAATACGTCAATTTCGCCAATATCCTGTTCGAGCCCAAGCCGGTCCAAAAACCGCACCCGCCGATCTGGGTCGGCGGCGAGAGCGGACCGGCCTTGCGCCGCACCGCGCGGCTTGGCGACGGCTGGTATCCGATCGGCACCAATCCGCGCCACCGGCTCGACTCGATGAAACGGTTCGCCGCCGCGGTCGAGCGGCTGCGGCGGCTGGTTCGCGAGGCCGGCCGCGACCCGGCCCGGGTCGCGCTCGCCTATCGCGTCACCGGCTGGGGCAAGGCGTTGCCGGCGCGCGCCGATGACGGAGAACGGCGCCTGTTTTCCGGGGAGACGGCCGACATCGTCGGCGATCTGCGCGGCTTTCGTGATTTTGGCGTGGGCCATGTCGATTTCAGTTTTGACGGCGACAGCCCGGAGGCGGTGATCGCCAATATGCGGCGCTTTCGCGACGACGTGCTGAGCAAGGTTTAGCAATATGACCACGCAACGCCTTTGTGTCCGAGCAAAAGCATTTTTGATCGCACAAGGGCAATGCCGGCGATCCGATCGAATGAAGGAGACTGAGTTTGCTCAAGCTTGGATACAAAGCATCGGCGGAACAGTTCGGACCGAGCGAGTTGCTCGACTTCTCGTGTCTGGCCGAAGAGGTCGGGTTTGATTCGGTCTTTGTCAGCGATCATTTCCAGCCGTGGAAGCACACCGACGGCCATGCTCCCTCGGCGCTGGCCTGGCTCGGGGCGCTCGGCGCCCGCACCCGCCGGGTGGTGATCGGCACGAGTGTGCTCACCCCGACCTTCCGCTACCATCTCTCGGTGGTCGCCCAGGCATTTAGCACGCTCGGGGCGATGTTCCCGGGTCGCGTCGTGCTCGGCGTCGGCACCGGCGAGTCGCTGAACGAGGTGCCGTCGAGCGGCATCAAATGGCCCGGCCCCAAGGAGCGGCGCGATCGCCTGCGCGAGGCGATCCGGCTGATCAATACCTTGTGGACGACCGATCGGGTCAGCTTCGAGGGGCAGTTCTACCGCACCGAAAACGCGACGATCTACGACAAGCCCCGCGACAAGGTGCCGGTGTGGGTCGCCGCCTCCGGCCCGCTCGCGGCGGCGATGGCCGGCCAACTGGCCGAGGGCTTTATTTGCACCAGCGGCAAGGCGCCCTCGCTCTACAGCGAAACCCTGTTGCCAAAGGTCGCCGAGGGGCTGCAAAAAGCGGGGCGGCGGCCGGACGCGATCGAGCGCATGATCGAAGTCAAGGTTTCATTCGACACCGACTACCAGCGGGCGATGGAGGATACCCGCCATTGG
>JAJPIH010000381.1 GCA_021324875.1 Alphaproteobacteria bacterium | reverse complement strand
CCGATCGGCGTGTCCTTGCCCATCCCGCGGCCGTCATCGGCAATTTGTACGATGATCGCCTCGTCACCGGTGGCGGTGGCGCGGCGACGTTCGACGAGGATGCTGATCACTTTCGCCTCGGCATGGCGCACGGCATTGCTCACCGCTTCCTGAATGGTCCGGCAGATGGCGGTGGCAATCCGTTCCGGCAGATCGACGCATTCCGGGGCAATCGAGACGTTGAAGCGGATTTGCGGCTGCCGTCGTCGCCAAAAAATCGCCAGGTTTGCGATAGCGTCGGCAAGACCCAGATCGGCCACTCCAAGCGGCCGCAGCCGCCCGAGCATGGACCTCACCTGGCGCTGAATATGGGCGACGGCATCGACAATCGAGCGGATATGGGATTCGGCCTCGCGGGCACGGCCGTCAGCAAGAAGACGGCAGGCGGTTGCGGCATCGACATTGACGGCGAACAGAAACGGGCTGACTTCGTCATGGAGGTCACGGGCAAGATCGCCCCGTTCCTGATCCTGCAGGGTCAGCAATTGCCGGTTCAAGCGCCGCCGGTCCTGATCGGTCTCGGCAAGGCGCGCGGCCATTCGGTTAAAGCTGTCGCGCAGCCGCGACAATTCCGTCGGAAGCGGACCGCTGATCCGCGTCCGGTAGCTACCGTCGCCAACCTGTTCGAGGGCCTCTGCCAGGCGCTGGAGCGGGTGAAGCGTCCGGCCGATGAACACATAGATGATCGAGACCGTGAGCAGGCAAAACACGGTCGGCGCGACGAGGCTGACGGCAAATTCGTTCCACACTTCGAGCGCCTCGTTATAGGGGTCGGTTTCGATCACCACCGTGCCAAAATCACGGCTGCCCATCCTCACCGCGATCCGTCGGGTTTCGCGCGCGCCGCCGATGATCTTTGCAAACCACGCCGGCATTCGCCCAAACCGCGACCGCTCATCGACCGGTGCCGCGACAACCGCGGGCTTGGAATCGCCAAGCCAGACGTGCAGATGACGGTTGCCCTGAAACGAGGCGACCAACTGGTCGAGGTCGCGCGTCGGATCGGCGCTGTCCCGCAATCGCTCGATTGCGAGTTCGATGGTTCGCTGGCCGACCAGCAAGGCGGCGCGCATCTCGGTGCGAACCGAGCGCACCGCGTTCGAATAGGCAAACACGCTGCCCAAGGCGAGACTGAGCAGCAGCACAACGCAAACCAGGCTGCTTAAACGAAACCGCAGCGACATCGGGTTGTCCGTAAAGTCGGTACGATCCCCGTCGCACAGGATGACAGGATCATCGCAATCTGCCTACCGCCTGAAATGGCGGCGGGTTGCGTCCCGAGGAGCTCGGCGCGGGGTCTTTGCGCCGTCGCTAAAGCGGCGGCCCGGCCTGCGGGCCGATGCGGCGGCGGTGGTGCTCGACCGCAAACACATGGGCGTAGAGGGTGGCGACCCATTGCCGGCCCTCCATAGTCATTTCGAGATAGCGCAGCGCGTCGCCGATATACCGCTCGACCTTGCTCCAATAAAATTGCGGATAATGGTCGACCAGATCGGCCGGTGTCGCATAGCCGAGCCTGTCGTTGGTGCCGGTCTCGGCAAATTCGTGAAACAGCGCGTTTAATTTGCGCAGATAGAGCGGGTCGCCCAACTGGCCGATCAGATCGGCGGCGCGCACCAGACCGGCTTCGGTGTCGGTGGCGGCGTGATCGTCGTCTTCGGGCACCGGAAAGCGCGTCAGTTCAATCGCCCCGGCAATGCGCTCTTCGTCGAGATCGGGCACCGGCGCAAACCGGTGGCGCACGACAATCTTGCCGCGCTCGACATGATAGGTCGTCAAAAACGCGTCGGAGGCACCGCGCGGCGGCGTGACCGCGTGGCGCTCGCTGTCGATGATGAAGCTCTCCGGCGTGTCCCCCGGGCAGATGCCGCGCACATAGCCGATGTCGTGATTGAGTGCGGCGAGGATCGTGTGGACCCAATCGTTCGGGGTGACAATGCGCTCGAGACGGCGGCCGCGCAGAATGTCCTGAATGCACAGCGTGACCAGCGCGGTGTGCTCGCAGTCATGGTAGAGCGCGTCGCTGCCGCCGATGCGCTCGATGACGAGGCGTGCCGCCTCGTCAAGCATGGCCGGAATTCGCGGTTCGATGTCGCCATAGGCGCGGCGAAAGGTCTCGGCCAGGTTGCGGCCCAACGCGTCGGCCAGGAGGCTTGTCGAATTCAGCATGTCAGCCCCGCTCAGGAGCGCGCCCGCGCGGTCCCATGCCGGCTATGCAGAACCTTTTCTTCGACCCGGGTCAAGGGCGGCGTCGGCGCCGGGCCGGGTTGCCTTCGTTACCCGGCGGCGTCCACGCTCGGGGAGACAAGCCGATCGCACTTTACCGGATCGCCCAGCGCCAGGTCGATCGCAGCCAAGTCGATCGCCGCCAGGCCGATCGCCGCAAGCCGATCGCGGTCTGTCAATTCGCCTTGGCGGCCGACCGGTTCTTGCCGCTGGCGGCGGGCGGCGGGGCGGCGACGCGAGCCGCTGCCTCGCCGGTGGCGTCCGGTATTTTGGCGAACAGGGTCGTCCTGCCGTGCCCGTCTAATTCGATATGGACGAGATAGGTCCCGTTGGCGTCGCGGCCGCGATATTCCCAGATAGTCGGCCCCGGCTCGTCCTGATCATCGGCAAAAATGGTCCGCCACGGCATGCCCAGCAGCTTTTCGACCTCGGCCCGGGTGGTCCGGCCGGGGGTGATCCGGGCCAGGATGGCCGGGCTGAAGACCCGCGGTTGTCCGGGGTCGGGGCCGCCGAAGCCGGTGGGCGATAATGCCGCCGAGACCAGCGCCACCGCCGCCAGCGACCAAAACCGTTTCGCGGTCATCGGCGCGCCTTCCCTGTTGGCGCTGCCCGCTGCGCGAGGCCGGATGCGGCGGCGGACGGCCCGCCCGGCGCGGTTGAGCCGCCACGCCCGGCCCGTGCGATCGCCGGAAAGATTTACTCCTCCTTGAGCGGCTCGGGGATATGCGGCGCCTGGCGCTGCCGCACCGGCAGCGGCGGCGCCGTGACGACGTCGAGCGCCTCTCCGGTCAGCTTGAGCACGGTCATGCCCGAGCCGGCTCGGTCGAGATTGTAGATGTAGCCGCGGTCGTCGACCTCGCCCAGATCGGAAAAAATCGCCTTGCGGCAGTAATTTTTATTGCCCTGGTAGGTGCCGCAGCTGGCCAGCGTGTTGCGGTTCGGCGGCTGAATGAAATAGGCCACCCGGCGCGGGTTGTAGGGATCGCGGATGTCGAACACCTGCAGGCCGGCATTGAACATCGCGACCACCACAATCCGCCCGTAATACGGCGCATAGATCTCGCGGTTGAGCTCGTGGGTGCCGAAGCGCGCCCCTTGGCGCAGAAATCGCCCGGGAACTGGCCGACGGTCATCGACGAAATCGGCCAGATCGCCAGGTCATTGGTGATGTCGAGCAGCTGGGCATTTTTCCACGGCTGGCCCAGGCAGTCATTGGTTGTGTCTTCGGAGGTGACCGCCAACAAGTCGTAGCGTTGCGGCGTACCGTCGAGGAAATTGCGCTGTTCCTGCGGGATCGGCACCCCGAAGATCGGGATTGAGGTGTGTCCGCCCTGGTTCGGATTGGTCGTCGTGTAGCTGATTTGAGGATAGAGCAGATCGGCCTGGGTCGGAAAATTCGCACAATTGTCCGACGCCGCCGGATTAAAGCTCTTGTCGCAGCCGTGCAACAGCTTGTTGCGGTCGACGATCTGAAAAACTCCGGTATTGCTGACACCGTAGGGCAAATAGACGCGGTTTATTTTGACCCCGGCGGAATAGACCTGATGCACCATTTCGGGTGTGCCGGGCCCGGCCGGATTGGTAACCCCTTCATAACAGGTCGGGCCGGGCGCGTTATAACAGCTCTGGGCGTTGGCCGAAGCCCCCGGCTGCTGCCCGACCAGCCCCCATTGCCGGATAAAGACCGGGTTATAGGGGTTGCTGATGTCGTAGATATAGACATGCTGACCCGAATACCACTGATCGGCGGCGCTGCCGGCGATCAGATAGGCAATGCCGGTGTCGCATTCCCACCAATCGTGGTGGGTAAAGTTGAGGCCGCTCAGAATGACCTCGAGCCGGACCGGGTGCAGCGGATCGGTCACGTCCCAGATCTCCTGGTTGATCGACCCGTCATGCCTGAGCATGTACCAGTGCCCGGGGGTTCCGTGCGGCAGCAGGCTGCCGGCGCACACCGCGACATGCGAGGCGCTGCCGGTCGTCGAGGGAATGTGGTGGAGGAACACCGGGTGTTCGGGATGGGTGACGTCGATCAGAGAGGTGCCGTTGGGTTCGACCTGTCCGGTCTGCGGGTTGTAGGCGCTGCCGCCGCTGTCGGTCATGTAGAGGATGTAGCGGCCGTTTTCATTCTCGATCCAGCCGTCGTCGGAACTCGGCCGCCCCTGATTGTCGTTGAACCCGACGACTTTCATGTTCCAGATCGACTCTTGGTTCCAGCCATTGGGCGGCGGGACCGGCAGCGGCGGGAGCCCGGCCGCTCCTTCCTCGCTTTCATTGAGGGTGATGGTCGGCACATTCGGCCCGTCAGGCAGATAGCCCTGCGCTGCGGCCGTGACGTTGGCGGCCAATAGCAAGGAGATCACCCAGAGGGCAGATGCGAGCCCCGAGCCCAAGGGCATTTTTCGCCGGTTGTTCATAGCGGCTCCTCCTTTGGTTATCGTTTTTCGCGAGGTTCGGCGCCTGGCCGAACCCTGGTCGCCGCGTCAAACTGGCTGACGATGCGCTGAAAATAGCCCGGTTGCCGTTTGTGATGGTGAGGCGGCCGGCTCGCTATCCTAGCCCATAAAACTTACGGGCAACTTAACCGCTCGGCCTTCAACCCCCAGGGTCAGCTGAGCGCCACCTCGAACCCGCGCTTGGTGCCGGGGCGCGCCATCATCGTTTCGTACCAGCGCTTGACATTGGGAAAGTCGCCGAGATCGACCTGGTGACGCTCATGCCGCCACGCCCAGCCGAGGATCGCAAAATCGGCAATTGAAATTTCGCCGCCGGCAAACACGACCTCGCCGAGCCGCTTGTCGAGCACGCCATAGAGCCGGCGGGTTTCCTTCATATAGCGGTCGAGCCCGTAGCGGCGGTCGTTGTCGTCTTTGACCTGCAGAAAATGATGGACCTGACCCGGCATCGGGCCAAAACCGCCCATCTGACACATCAGCCATTCCAGCACCGGCACCTGCCGCCGCAGATCGCCCTTGGGCCAGAACTTGCCGGTTTTCTCGCCGAGATAGATCAGTATCGCCCCCGATTCAAAAATACTGATCGGGCCACCCGGTCCCTCGCGATCGATAATCGCCGGGATGCGGTTGTTGGGACTGATCTTCAAAAACTCTGGCTTGAATTGCTCGCCCTTGGAAATGTTGACCGGGTGCACGGTATAGGGCAGCCCCATTTCCTCGAGCGCCACGCTGATCTTGCGGCCATTGGGGGTATTCCAGGCGTAGAGTTCGATAGACATCATCGCCTCCTGTCTTTGTCGGTTGCGCGACGCCGCCGGCGCCGGCGCGCCGGAGCGCGCCACCTCTAGCGGATCGGGCCCGCGCCCGGCAACCGCACATCTCTTGCGCCGCGACCCGGCGCATCGGCGATCGGGCTTGCAGCCGGCGCCGCACGATCGGCGTCGCGCCGATCATCGCCGGCGGCCGATCTCAACTCACCCTGATCAGCTTTTGCAGCGCGCGCAGCCCGGGCGGCAACGGCTCGCCCTTGGCGCGCACCCGGCGTCCCCAATTGGTGAACGACACCTCGCCGACATAGATGTCGCCGCGACTGTCGACCGCGAGCCCGTGCGGCGAGATGAACTGGCCCGGTTCGAGCCCGGCATGGGCGTGACCCAAGCGCGCCAACAACTCGCCCTTGTGGGTATAGATGCTGACCCGGGGCCCGCAATTCGGCAGATCGATATTGACGGCCATGTCGGGCCCGATCTCCCCGACAAAAAAGCGCGGCGTGCGGGTGCCGGTCTCCATGTACAGACCCGACGGCCGGTGCATGTTGACCCACTGGGTTTCGTATTTGCCGTTGCCGTCGAACACCTGGATGCGGTGGTTCTCGCGATCGGCGACATAGACCCACCCGTCCGGGTCGCAACAGATGTTGTGCGCGATATTGAACTGGCCGGGATCGGTGCCGGGCTCGCCCCAGGACAACAGCAGCTTGCCGTCCGGCGAAAATTTGTGAACGCGGGAATTGCCATAGCCGTCGGAGACGTAGATGTCGCCGTGCGGCGACAAGGCGGTGTGGGTGCAGCGGTGGAACGGCTCGCCCGACATATAGGGCGCAGGCTTGCCGGGTATGCCCAGGGTCATCAGCACCTTGCCCTCGAGGGTGCACTGGCGAACGGTGTGGTCGCCGTCATCGGTCAAAAACACCGTGCCGTCGGGCGCCATATGCACGCCGTGCGGGCGGACAAACACCCCCTCGCCCCAGGATCGCAGAAAATTGCCGTTACGGTCGAAGACCAGCATCGGGTGGGCGCCGCGGCTGAAGGCGTAGACATTGTCGTGGGCATCGACGCCGACCGCGGCGACATCGGCGTCCCAGGTCCAGCCATCGGGCAATTTTGCCCAGTTTTCAGCGACCTCGTAGCGATAGCCGTCGGTTCCGAGAATGACCGGCATGGCGTTTGCCTCCTCTTCGGGCGGTGCGCAGCGTGGGTCTGCATCCTACGCCGATTGCGCCCGGTTGCCAGTCAGGTGCGGCCGTCCGGCGCCGCCAAGACGGCGCCACGGCTTGGCCGCGCGCCGGCGGCAATTTTTGTGCAAGGGGTGTCATTTTTATATGGCACAAACCAGGAACATCGATTATGGTTAGCACATACCGTGAACATCTTCGCGGCGGGGGACCTGTCGATGACCGGCCTGTCACGTCTTCTCTGCGTCCTGATCGCGCTCGCTGTCGCCGCGCCGGCGGCCGCCGCCGGCGCGCCAAGCGCGGCGCAATGCGCCGCCAATCCGTGGATCGACGTTCGTTGTTACGGCGCCCAAGGCAATGACATCCACGACGACACCGCCGCCATCAACCAAGCGCTCGCCGCCGCCCTGCACGAGGATGAGCCGCTGTTTTTCGGGCACGGAACGTTCCGCATCACCCGCCCGCTGGTGATCGATTACAGCGCCCGCGCCGACACCGGCTTTCGCCTGATCTCGACCGGTGCCGTGATCGACGGCAAAGCGATCTCGGCCCAGCCGGTGCTGGAAATCGTCTGTACCGGCGGCACCCCGCTCGCGCCCAAAGGCTGCTTTTATTTCAATGAGCAGGGGACGCTTTTTGTCAATGCCAACACCAACGCCTATGCGGTATTGATCGGCCAGAGTAATTTTGCCGACGCCCACAATTCGATCAAGATCGACCATTTGATTGTCAACAACGCCAATGCCGGCAAGCGGGCGGGCGGCTTGCAGCTTAATTATGTCCTGAGCTCACAGATATTCGCGGTCGCCGATTCCGCCGGCGGTGCGGCCGGCATCGCGCTCGAACAGACGCAGATTTCGCATATTCTCGGCGCCGGCTCGGCCAGCGGCAGCGGCGGCGCCGGCTTGTTGATCGAAAACGGCTACAGCTTTGCCAACACGATCGATGCGATGGATCTCGAAGTGGCGCCGACCTGCCTGGTCATCGCCTCGCGCAACGCCGCCCACAACACATTCATCTCGCCCTATATGGCCTGCCCGACCGCGGTCGCGGCCACCGCCGGTACGACCACCCAGCTTGTCAATCCGCTCTTTGCCGGCAATGTCAAACGCGACTACGCCGCCGCGGTCGGGGTGACGGTCACCCCGTGACCGGCATAGCGGGTCTGCGGTCCGCGCCCGATGCCCATCGCAGCTGCGGGCCGGCACGCGACCGCCAACCCCGCCCGCGAGATCGGCAATCACTCCGGATAGCGCCGCCGACCGGCCGCTGTTCGGCCGTTGCAACGGCGGCCGCACCCGCGGCCTGCGTTGACAATTGCCTCGCCGCGATCGCAAATCGCCGGCCGGGTCCGCGCCAGGCATAGGCGGGCGCGCCCGCGCGCCCGACGCGGCACAGTCAGGGGAGGAAGGCGGTGGCGGAGGCAGAGGCAGGCTTTGTCGAGCGCGGACCGGGCGCCATGGCCGGCCGCAGCGGTCCCGGCATGCTGACCGGGATCCGCGTCCTCGAAATCGGTGACGAGACCGCCGAATATGCCGGTCTGTTGCTCGCCGGGCTCGGCGCCGAGGTGGTCAAGCTCGAACCGCCGGAAGGCAGCGCCAGCCGCCGGATCGGCCCGTTCTTCGAGGACCGCCCGGGGCCGGAGCGCTCGCTCCATTTCTGGGCCTACAACCGCAACAAAAAATCGGTGGTGCTCGATCTCGGCGAAGCGGAAGGGTGCAAGCATCTGTTGCGGCTGCTTGCCGGCGCCGATGTGCTGCTCGACGCCAGCGCCGGCGGGGTCAACGCGGCGCTGGGCCTCGATCGCGAAGCGCTGGGCGCGCGGTTTCCGCAGCTGGTCACCGCCCGGCTGACGCCGTTTGGCGACGATGGACCCTGGGCCTTTTTCAAAGGCTCGGACCTCGTCCATCTCGCCCTGGGTGGCGTGATGATGAATTGCGGCTATGATCCCGATCCTCGCCTCGAATACGACACGCCGCCGATCGCGCCGCAGGCCTGGCATGCCTACCACATTGCCGGCGAGCAATTGGCGACCGGCATTCTCGCCGCCTTGATCCACCGCCACCGCAGCGGCGAGGGCCAGGATGTCTCGCTTGCGGTGCACGAGGCGGTGGCAAAAAATCCCGAGCTCGACATCATGCATTGGGTCATGCGCCGGGTGCCGCTGTGGCGCTTGACCAACCGGCACGCGGCCGAAATTCCGAACCATTCGCCCGGCATCTGCCACACCAAGGACGGCCGCTGGTTCATCACCCATGGGATGGGGGCGCGCGACCTCAAGAATCTGGTGCCGCTCTTGGCCAAATACGGCATGCAGGCCGACCTCGAACTGCCGCCGCCCGAGGCCGATCTGCGGGCCCGGCAGGTGCCCGGCTCGGCCGCCGGTAATGCCGCCCGCGCGCATATGCTCGACATCGTCCAGCGCTTTGTCCGGGCCTGGACCTATGCCGACATGCCGTGGCGGGAGGCGCAGGCGGCTGGTCTGCTGTGGGCGCCGCTGCGCAAGCCGCATGAAAACGCCCTCGACGCGCACTGGCTCGCCCGCCACACCTTCAGCGATATCCCGCATCCCGAACTGGGCCGCCGCTTTCGTTACCCAACCAGCAAATGGCTCAGCAGCAGGACCACCTGGCAGGTCGGGCGGCGGCCGCCGCTGCTCGGCGAAGACAGCGCCGCCATTCTCGGCGAAGCCGCCCGCCGCCCGGCGGTGCCGGCAACGCCGCGGCAGGTCGCAAAACCGCTGCTTTCGGCCTTGCACAACAAGCCGTTCCCGCTGCAGGGGGTGCGCATTCTCGATTTCGCCTGGTTTTTGGCCTCCGCCGGCGGCACCCGTTTTCTTGCCGCGATGGGGGCCGAGAGTCTCAAGGTCGAATGGAAGGACAACCCCGACACCCGGCTCGCGGCAATGGCCCCGATCGGCGGCCGCGCGGCGCGCGATGCCGCGACCGGCCCGCTGCCCGGGGTCAGCGACCCCGATATGGGCGGCCAGTTCAACAACAAGAACGCCGGAAAACGCGGCATCTCGCTCAATCTGCGCCACCCCAAGGGGCTCGAGATCGCCAAGGATCTGGTGCGCATCTCGGATGTTGTCGCCGAGGGCTTTTCGCACGGTGTGCTCGAACGCCTCGGGCTCGGTTACGAGGTCATGCGCGCCATCCGCCCTGACATCATTTACATCCAGCAATCCGGCATGGGGGCGCATGGCCAATACGGGCGCATGCGCACCGTCGGGCCGGTTGCCGCCGCCTTTGCCGGCCAGGGCGACATGTCGGGTCTGCCCGAGCCGGCAATGCCGGT
>JAJPIH010000281.1 GCA_021324875.1 Alphaproteobacteria bacterium | reverse complement strand
GCGCCCATATTCTCAAACTTATCCGGCAGCTCGATCTCCTTGGCGACGGTCACCCCGTCCTTGGTGATCCGCGGCGCGCCAAAGGATTTGTCGAGCACGACGTTGCGGCCCTTCGGCCCCAGCGTCACCTTGACCGCGTTGGCCAATATATCGACCCCGCGCAGCATCCGGTCGCGGGCATCGGCATGAAATTTTACGTCCTTTGCAGCCATTTTTTAATGCTCCCTAGGCGAGGATGCCCATGATGTCGGATTCTTTCATGATGATCAGTTCTTCACCGTCGAGCTTGACTTCGGTTCCCGACCATTTGCCAAACAGCACCCGGTCGCCGGCCTTGACATCGAGCGGTTGGATGGCGCCGTTTTCGTCACGCGCGCCGGGGCCGGCGGCAACGACCTCGCCCTCCATCGGCTTTTCTTTCGCGGTGTCGGGGATGATGATCCCGCCTCGCGACTTCTCTTCGGATTCGACCCGGCGGATCAGCACCCGGTCATGCAGCGGACGAAATTTCATGGGCCCTCCAAATTTCCCAGGGATTAGCACTCTCAAAGAAAGAGTGCTGCTGACATAAAGACCGGGCCGGGGCTTGTCAAGCCGGCAACGAACCCGTTCGCGCAACGGGCAGGCGCCGCGCCGCCGGTTCGCGCCGGTCGCGGGTTTTGACAAGAAACTACGCCAAGCGCACTCTTTCCGAGTATGATTGATCAGTTGCCATTGACGGGTTGCCGCCATGCCGAGAGAAGTTGAGTGGGAGATCCCGGGCGAGGTCCAACCAAAGCAGAGCGAATGCAGCTTCGATCTCGACCGTGCCCTGCGTGCCGTGCTCGGTTTGCGGGCGAGGATCCCCGAGGATGCTTTCACCGCCGGCACGCTTGGCACCGAACGCGCCGGCAGCGGCGTGCTGATCGGGCATGACGGGCTGGTGCTGACGATTGGCTATCTGATCACCGAAGCCGAGACGATCTGGCTGACCACGGCCGGCGGCGGCGCCGTTCCCGGGCATGTTCTGGCCTATGATCAGGAAAGCGGCTTTGGCTTGGTGCAGGCGCTCGGCCGGCTCGATGTCGAACCCCTCGAACTCGGCGTCGAAGCGCGGGTCGGGGCCGGCGACCGCGCGATCATGGCCGCCGAGGGTGGCCGCCGTCATGCCGTCGCCGCCCGGGTCGTGGCCCGCCAGGAATTTGCCGGCTATTGGGAATATGTGCTTGACCATGCGATCTTTACCGCTCCCGCCCACCCGTTCTGGGGCGGGGCGGCGCTGATCGGCACCGACGGCAGGTTGATCGGCATCGGCTCGCTGCATGTGCAGCATTCGAGCGGGCGTGAATTGCGCCGCGACGTCAACATGGTGGTGCCGATCGATCTGCTTCCCCCGATCCTCGACGACATGCTGACCTATGGCCGGCCCAACCGACCGGTGCGGCCCTGGCTCGGTCTTTATGCCGCCGAGGTCGAGGATGCGATTGTGGTGGCCGGCCTGGCCGAACGCGGCCCGGCAAGCGCGGCCGGGCTGCAGCCCGGGGATCGCATCCTCGCCGTCGGCGACGATTCGATCTCAACCCTGGCCGGATTTTGGCGACGGGTATGGGCGAGCGGCCCGGCGGGGCGTGAGATCCCGCTGCAGGTCTCGCGCGACGGGCGAAAGTTGAATATTCGGGTTCTGTCCGCCGACCGGACGCGGTTTCTGAAAGCGCCCAAACTGCATTGAGCTTGTTTGCCACCGCTGCGGCCCGGCCTCGCTGCGACAACGCGCATCGCTGCGGCCACAACAGAAAATTTGATACCGGTGGCGCACGCCTCGACCGCATGGCGGGGCGCATGCGGCCCCGCACCGCGGGAATTCCGTCGATGTCAACCTTCACCCACGGCTAGCCGATGGCCAGCACGTTGCCGGTACATTTGCGGCGGCTGGAAGCCGAGGCGATCGGGATCATGCGCGAGGTTGCGGCCGAATTCCGCAACCCGGTCATGCTCTACTCGATCGGCAAGGATTCGAGCGTGATGCTGCATCTGGCGCGCAAGGCGTTTTATCCCGCCCCGCTGCCGTTCCCGCTGCTGCATATCGATACGCTGTGGAAATTTCGCGAAATGATCGCGTTTCGCGACGAGACGGCGCGCCGGCTCGGGCTGCGGCTGATTGTGCATACCAACGAGGAGGGGGTGCGCCGCGGCATCAACCCGATCACCTCGGGCTCGGCGCTGCACACCGCAGTGATGAAAACCGAGGCGCTGAAGCAGGCCCTCGACCGCCACGGTTTTGACGCCGCCCTTGGCGGGGCGCGCCGCGACGAGGAAAAAAGCCGCGCCAAGGAACGCGTCTTTTCGCTGCGCAGCGCCAGCCATGGCTGGGTTCCGCGCAATCAGCGCCCGGAATTGTGGCGGCTGTACAATACGCGGCTGCGCCCCGGCGAAACGATGCGCGTCTTTCCCCTGTCGAATTGGACCGAGCACGATGTCTGGGAATACATCGCCGCCGAGCAAATCCCGATCGTGCCGCTCTATTTCGCCGCGCTGCGGCCGGTTGTCGAACGGTCCGGCACCTGGATCATGGTCGATGACGACCGTCTGCCGCTGGCGCCCGGCGAGACACCGCAAATGCGGCGCGTGCGCTTTCGCACGCTGGGCTGCTACCCGCTGACCGGGGCCATCGAATCGAACGCGGCGACCCCCGCCGAAATCGTCGCCGAATTGCGCGAAACCCGCCGTTCGGAGCGCCAGGGCCGGTTGATCGACAACGACGAAGAGGCGGCGATGGAGCGCAAAAAGCGCGAGGGGTATTTCTGATGGCGCGCGACGGCGCTGGCGCGCCCGCGCACTGCTCCGGCAGTCGTGATCTGTTGCGCTTTTTGACCTGCGGCTCGGTCGATGACGGCAAATCAACGCTGATCGGGCGGCTATTGCATGATTGCGCCTTGATTTTCGACGATCAGCTCGAAGCGCTCGAACGCGAATCACAGCGCTTCGGGACCACGGGCGGGATCGATTTCTCGCTGCTGCTCGACGGGCTCGAAGACGAGCGCCAGCAGCGCATCACAATCGATGTCGCCTATCGCTATTTCGCGACCCCGGCGCGCGCCTTTGTCGTCGCCGACGCGCCGGGGCACGAACAATATACCCGGAACATGGCGACCGGCGCCTCGACCAGCGACCTCGCCGTGATCCTCGTCGACGCCCGCAACGGCGTCGTCGCCCAGACGATGCGCCACGCCTTTATTTGTTCGCTGCTCGGCATCCGGCATTATGTTTTGGCCGTCAACAAGATGGATCTGGTCGGGTTCGACCAGGCCCGGTTTGCCGAGATTGTCGCCCGCTTTACGGAGTTCGCAGCCCGCTTTGGCGACAGCGAGGTCTGTCCGATCCCGTTGTCGGCGCTCGAGGGCGACAATGTCACGCGCCGCTCCGAGCGGACGCCGTGGTATCGCGGCCCGAGCCTGCTCGAACATCTGGAACGGGTCGAGCCGACGCGCGGTCTTGATCAGCGGCCGTTTCGCTTTCCGGTGCAGTGGATCAACCGCCCCAACGGCGAATTCCGCGGCTTCTCCGGGACGGTCGTGTCCGGATCGATCCGGGTCGGCGACCCGGTGCGTCTCGCCGGGTCCGGCCGCACCACCCGGGTGCGCGAGATTGTCAGCTTCGACGGGCCGCTCGACGAGGTCTCCGTCGGTGATGCCGTCACGTTGCGGCTGAGCGAGGAGATCGACGTTACCCGCGGTGACATGCTGGTCGATCCGCGCAACCCGCCCGAATGTGTCGACCAATTCGCCGCTCATGTAATCTGGATGAGCGAGCACCGGATGGTTCCCGGCCGCTCTTATCTGCTCAAGATCGGCACCCGCACGCTGCCCGCCACCGTGACCGCGCTCAAATATCGGGTCGAGGTGTCGAGCCTGGCGCATCTGGCCGATCGCAGCCTGGGCCTCAACGATATCGGCTTCTGCAATTTGTCGACCGCGGCGCCGATCGCCTTCGACCCCTACGCCGAAAATCGCGATACCGGCGGGTTCATCCTGATCGACCGGCTGACCACCGAGACCGCCGGCGCCGGGATGATCACCTTTGGTCTGCGCCGCGCCAGCAACATTCATTGGCAGGCGCTGACCGTCGGCCGCCAGGAGCGGGCCGCATTGAAGGGCCAGGCGGCTGCGGTGTTGTGGCTGACCGGGCTCTCCGGCGCCGGCAAATCGACGATTGCCGATCTCGTCGAAAAACAGCTCTATGCCGCCGGGCGGCACACGATGCTGCTCGACGGCGACAATGTCCGCCACGGCCTCAACCGCGATCTCGGCTTTACCGATGTCGACCGGGTTGAAAACATCCGCCGCGTCGGCGAGGTCGCCAAGCTGATGACCGAGGCCGGGCTGATTGTGATCTGTTCGTTCATTTCCCCGTTCCGCGCCGAACGACAGATGGTGCGCGAACTGATCGAGCCGACCGAGTTTCTCGAGATCTTTGTTGACGCGCCGCTCGAGGAATGCATCCGCCGCGACCCGAAGGGGCTTTATGCCAAAGCCACGGCCGGGCGCATCGAGAACTTCACCGGGATCGGTTCGCCTTACGAGCCGCCCGAGGCCGCGGAATTACGCCTCGACACGGTAAGCTCGACGCCTGAGGATGCCGCCGCCCGCATCCTCGACGCGCTGCGGCAGCGTCGGATAATCTGAGCGGCCCCGGCGCCGCCGCGGCAATCACGCGGGCCCCGGGTGAGGTGCGATAGTCAGGTGCGATACCGGTCCGGGCGCGACGCCGGTTTAGTGCGGTGTCAGGCCGCAGCCGCCCCGTCGCAGCAAATCGTCGAAATAGGCGATTGTTTGAGTAAGGCCGTCGGCGAGCGCGGTTCGCGGCCGCCAGCCGAGCACGGCTTCGGCCTGGGTGATGTCCGGACAGCGCTGCACCGGGTCATCGACCGGCAGCGGCCGATGCACCATCGCCGAACGCGACCCGGTCAGCGAGACGATCATTTCGGCGAGTTCGCCCACCGAGGTTTCGACCGGATTGCCGAGATTGATCGGCCCGGTGACATGGTCGGGCGCGGCCATCAGTGCGACAAAGCCGTCGATCAAATCATCGACATAGCAAAAAGCCCGGGTCTGGGTGCCGTCGCCGTAGAGCGTGATCGGCTGGTTGCGCAGCGCCTGAACGATGAAATTGGAAACCACGCGCCCGTCATTGGGGTGCATCCGCGGACCATAAGTATTGAAGATGCGGGCCACGCGAATCTTCAAGTTGTGCTGCCGGTAATAGTCGAAAAACAGGGTCTCGGCGCAGCGCTTGCCTTCGTCATAGCAGGCGCGCGGCCCTATCGGGTTGACATTGCCGCGATAACCTTCGGGCTGCGGGTGCAGGGTCGGGTCGCCGTAAACCTCCGAGGTCGAGGCTTGAAAGATTTTGGCTTTCAATCGCTTGGCCAGACCCAGCATGTTGATCGCACCGATCACGCTGGTCTTGGTCGTCTGCACCGGGTCGAATTGGTAATTGATCGGCGAGGCCGGGCAAGCGAGGTTGTAAATCTCGTCGACTTCGACAAACAGCGGATGGGTGATGTCGTGGCGCATCGCCTCGAAATGCGGGTGGCCGAGCAGCGCCACGACATTGTCCTTGCGGCCCGTGAAATAATTGTCGACGCACAAGACGTCGTTGCCGGCGGCGACCAGCCGCTCGCACAAATGCGAACCGAGGAACCCGGCGCCGCCGGTCACCAGAACCCGCTTGGCCACGACACTCATTGGACACCTTTTGCTGAACCCGCTCGGTTTGGCCGCTAGGCGAGCGCCCGCAATTGTGCGCGCGGCGTATAGACCGGGCGTCCGACGCTGACATAGGTGAGCCCCGCGGCCAGCATCTCATCGGGTTGGTAGATGTTGCGCAGATCGATGACCAGCGGTGCGGCCAACAGATTGCGGACGCGATCGAGATCGAGGGCGCGAAACGCGTTCCATTCGGTCAGCAACACCAGCGCATCGGCCCCGTCGATCGCCTCATAGGCGTCGGCGCAATAGACGAGGTCGGGCAGCTGCTTCTTGGCTTCGGGCATGCCTTCGGGGTCATAGGCGCGGATGCGCGCCCCGGCCGCGGCGAGGCGCGGCAGGATCGCGAGGCTCGGGCTGTCGCGCATATCGTCGGTGTTGGGTTTGAAAGTGAGCCCAAGCACCGCCACGGTTTTGCCGGCAACAACGCCGCCGCAGGCGTCGATGATCTTGTCGGCCATGGACAGTTTGCGGGCTTCGTTGACGCGCACCACGGTCTCGACAATCGACAACGGCGACTGCGCCTCGTGCGCGGTACGGACCAGCGCCCGGCAATCCTTTGGAAAACAGGATCCGCCAAAGCCGGGCCCGGCATGCAGAAATTTGCGGCCGATGCGGCCATCGAGCCCGATGCCCTTGGCCACTTCTTGCACATCGGCGCCGACGCGCTCGCATAAATCGGCCATCTCGTTGATAAAGGTGATCTTTGTCGCGAGAAACGCGTTGGCCGCATATTTGATCAGCTCGGCCGTCTCGATATCGGTAAACACCATCGGGGTCTCGATCAAATAAAGCGGCCGATAGAGGGCGCGCAGCACGGCGCGGGCCTGGTCGCTGTCGGTGCCGATAACGACCCGGTCGGGCCGCATGAAATCTTCGATGGCCGAGCCTTCGCGGAGAAATTCGGGGTTGGAGGCGACATCGAAATTCCCCTGCGGCCGAACCCGGCGCAGGATTGCGGCGACCTTGCGGCCGGTCCCGACCGGCACGGTCGATTTTGTCACCACCACCGTATAGCCGGTCAGCGCCCGCCCGATCTCCTCGGCGGCGGCGTAGACGTAGGAAAGGTCGGCGTGGCCGTCGCCGCGTCGCGACGGCGTGCCGACCGCGATAAAGGCGGCCTCGGCGCCGGCCACCGCTGCTGCCAGATCGGTCGTGAACGAGATGCGACCGGCGGCGGCGTTTTTGGCGACCAGCGCCTCGAGCCCGGGCTCGAAAATCGGCATTTCGCCGCGCTGCAGGCGGTCGATCTTGGTCCGGTCCTGATCAACGCACACGACGTCGACGCCGAATTCGGAAAAACACGCCCCCGATACGAGGCCGACATATCCCGTCCCGACAATTGCGATGCGCATGACCTTCCGCCCTTACGCGAGTTCGCTCAAAAACGGTGCCATTACCCGCTTATTCCGAGAACCGCCGCCGCGGCAAGTCGCCGCGCCGACATTGCCGGCGACCGGGGAAGAGGGGCCCGGGGCTTTACGTTGTGCCCGGCGAGCGAGACGCAAGCGAAAACGCGCATGACGCAAGCGATCCTGGTTACCGGCGGTGCTGGATATGTCGGCTCCCATGCCTGCAAGGCGCTGGCCCGCGCCGGCTATTGTCCGGTCGTCTACGACAATCTGTCGCGCGGCCGCCGGGACGCGGTGCGCTGGGGACCGCTCGTCGAAGGCGATATCGCCGACGCTGCGCGGCTGCGCGCGGCATTGGCGGAATACCGGGTGGCGGCGGTGATGCATTTTGCCGCTTACGCCTATGTCGGCGAATCGATGGCCGATCCGGCGCTTTATTACCGCAACAATCTGTGCGGAACCCTGGCCCTGCTCGAGGCGATGCGCGCCGCAGGCGTTGACGCGATCGTGTTCTCTTCCACCTGCGCCACTTACGGCACGCCGCAGACGGTGCCGATCGCCGAGACCGCGCCGCAATCGCCGGTCAACGCCTATGGCGAGACCAAGCTTGCGATCGAACGCGCGCTTCACTGGTACGGCCAGGCCTATGGGCTGCGCTGGGCGGCGCTGCGTTACTTCAATGCCGCCGGGGCCGATGGCGACGGCGAGATCGGTGAAGACCACGACCCCGAAACGCATCTCGTACCGCTGGTGCTGCAGGCGGCGCTGGGTCGGCGGGAATGCGTCGAGATCTACGGCACCGACTACCCCCCCCCCGACGGAACGGCGATCCGCGACTACATTCATGTCGCCGATTTGGCCGACGCCCACCTGCTGGCGTTGCGCTGGCTGCTGTCCGGCGGCGAACCGCTGGCGCTCAACCTCGGCACCGGTGCCGGTCATTCGGTGCGTGAGGTGATCGCCGCGGCCGAGAAAGTGTGCGGCGCCAGCATCCCGGTTCGGGCCGCCGCGCGGCGTGCCGGCGATCCGCCGGCGCTGGTGGCCGATGCGCGGCGGGCGATGGCGACCTTGGGCTGGCGGGCGCAATGCTCGTCGCTCGAGACGATCGTCGCCACGGCGCTTGCTTGGCAGCGCCGACGTGACCGGCCCGAGACCGGGCCGGGCGCGGCGCGCTGACCGGCTCGGCGGCACCCGGGCCTGATGGCGCCTTTCGAAAAAATGCCGATGCCGATGACCGACACCGACCCGGCACCGCGGGAGCTCGACTAAAAATGGCTCTGCTCGAACCCTATAACCTCACCGCCGTCACAAGCCCGGCCTTGTCGGCGCAGGCTGCCAATGCGGCGCCGATCTCGGTGCGCGGCGAGTTCTTTTTTGCCGGGGAGGAGAAATATTTTGTCAAGGGCGTCACTTATGGGCCGTTTGCGGTAGCCTCTCACGGCGCGCAATTTCCCGAGCGCGCCGTCGTCGAACAAGATTTTATGCTGATGAGCGCGGCCGGCATCAACACCGTCCGCGTCTTTACGGTCCCGCCCTTGTGGCTGCTGGATCTGGCGCAGGCCGCGGGCCTCAAACTGTTTGTCGGGCTGCCCTGGGCGCAGCACATCACGTTTCTCGACACCGCCGCGACCCGGGCCGAGATCAAAGCGGCGGTGATCGACGGGGTGCGCGCCTGCGCCCGCCATCCGGCGGTGTTCGCCTATCTCGTCGGCAACGAAATCCCGCCCGATGTGATCCGCTGGCACGGGGCCGACGCGGTGCGACGATTTTTGCGCGAATTGGTGAGCGCGGTCCGCCGCGAGCATCCGGGAGCGCTTGTCAGCTACGCCAATTTCCCGTCAAGCGAATACCTGACGATCGATTTCACCGATTTCGTGTCATTTAACGTCTATCTCCACGACGAAGCAGCGTTTCGCCGTTATATCGCGCGGCTGCACAATCTCGCGGTCGACCGGCCGCTGGTCCTGACCGAATTCGGCGTCGATTCGTTTCGCGAGGGCGGGGAGGGGCAGCGGCATATCCTGTCCTGGCAGGTGCGCGCCGCGTTTGACGCCGGCGTGGCCGGCACCTGCGTTTTCGCCTGGACCGACGAATGGTTCACCGGCGGCCACCTGATCGAGGATTGGGCGTTCGGCCTGGTCGATCGCGAACGCCGCGCCAAGCCGGCGCTGGCTGAAGTCGAGCGCTGCTATTGCGAGGACTTGCCGCCGCCTTTGCCGCACTATCCGCGGGTCTCGGTCGTGGTCTGCGCCTACAACGCCGAGCGCACGATGGATGCCTGCCTCGCCTCGCTGGCGAGGCTCAATTATCCCGATTGCGAGGTCATCGTCGTCAATGACGGGTCGCGCGACCGCACCCTCGAAATCGCCGAACATTACGGCTATTGCCGCATCATCAGCCAGCCGAACCGGGGCTTGAGCGTGGCGCGCAATGTCGGCGCCGAGGCCGCGACCGGCGAGATTGTCGCCTATACCGACAGCGATTGCGTGGCCGATCCCGATTGGCTGGCTTATCTCGTCGCCAAGATGGAGGCGAGCGGGCTGGCGGCGTGTGGCGGCCCGAATTTTCCGCCGCCCGAGGACAGCCTGGTGCCGGCGGCGGTGGCGGTCGCGCCGGGCGGACCCACGCATGTGCTGCTCAGCGACGAAGTGGCCGAGCACATCGCCGGCTGCAACATGGCGTTTCGCCGCGACGTGCTGCTCGCTTTGGGCGGCTTTGACCCGGTCTACCGTGCCGCCGGCGACGATGTCGACATCTGCTGGCGCCTGCAGGATGCCGGCTACACGATCGGCTTCAGCCCGGCCGCGACGGTCTGGCATTTCCGCCGCAATACGGTCAAAGCCTATTGCAACCAGCAGCGCGGTTACGGAAAGGCCGAGGCGCTGGTCTATTCGAAGCATCCGTTCCGCTTCAACCTGTTCGGCCAGGCGAAGTGGCTCGGCCGCATCTACGGCGATCTCTCGACCTCGCTGTTGTTGTCGCGCCGCCCGGTCATCTATTCCGGCGTTTTCGGACGCGGCCTGTTTCAGACCCTCTACGAGCCGCCTTCGTCATTGACCGCGTTCCTGCCGCTGACCTTCGAGTGGAGCGCGGCGGCGCTGGTGCTGGCCCTGGCCGGGCTGGTCGGCGGCGGCTGGTGGCTGCTGCTGCTAGCACCGCTGTTGGCGACCTGGACGATGTGCGTGAGCGGCGCGTTGAAGGCGCCGATCGATCCGCGTTTCGCCGGGTTGAAAGCGCGCGCCTTGGTCGCCTTGCTGATCTATCTGGGTCCGCTATTGCGCGGTTGGGAGCGGGCGCGGTGGCGCATCCTCGAGAGCCGGGCGCAGCCTTGCGCGGCACCCGCCGAAACCGAGCAGCGCTCTCGGATCAGCTGGCGCCAATGCGCGTTCAGCCTCGCGTTCTGGAACGAGCACGGCATCGAAAAAGAGGCGCTGCTCGAGAGCCTCATCCGCTTTCTGACGCCGCAGAAATATTTTGTCGTCCCCGACACCGGTTGGAGCCATTGGGATTTGAAGATCGCGCGCGGGGTCTGCGTCCGGGCGCTGGTCCTGACCTGCAGCGAAAATCACGGCGGCGGCAAACGGTTGTTGCGGGTGCGCTGCGCGATGCGTTTGTCGCGCCTTGCCGTCTTCGCGCTGCGCGGCTACGCGTTATTGACGGCGTTGGCGCTGCTGCTCGGCTGGCCGATTGCCGCGGCGGTCTTGGCCGCGACCGGGTTGGTCAATCTGGCGGTCATGGGGGCGAGGCTGGCCGCTTTTGCCCGGCTGATGCACCGGATCATCGAAACGGTGGCGAAGCCGGTGGGGCTGATCCCGGTCGCGCCGCGGCTCGACCCTCGCCGGGAAGCGGCGCCGCTGCGCGCGTGACCACCGCGCCCGCCAACGGCTGTTGCGCCATGTCGAGAAAGATTCTGTCGTATCTGGCGCCGCATCGCTGGCGCGTTGCGCTGGTTCTGGTGCAGGTATTGCTGATTACCGGCTTCGAACTGCTCAAGCCGTGGCCGCTGCAGCTCGTCATCGACAATGTTCTGGGCGGCAAACCCGCAGGCCTGGCGGTGCTGCGCGGAATGTCGGCCGCCCATTTGCTGGTGCTCGCCTGTCTCGGCGTCGTCATTGTCCAGCTCGGCAGCGGTGCGTTGACCCTCGCCCACAACTATGTCGCGATCGAGGTTGGGCAGGGCATGGTCAACGACCTGCGCAGTGCGCTCTACGCCCACCTGCAACGGCTGTCGCTGGCCTTTCACGACCGCCAGCGCGTCGGCGACCTGCTGTATCGGGTGACGAGCGACAGCTTTGCCGTTCAGACGATGATCATGAACGGGGTGCTGCCGATGCTGTCGGCGGGATTGCTGCTGGCCGGCATGCTGATGGTGCTGTTTCCGCTCGATCCGGTATTGACATTGCTGTCGCTGAGCGTGGTTCCGGCCCTGTTTGTGCTGATCTCGCTGTTCAACCGCAAGATTGTCGCGGTGGCGACCGAGGTGCGAACCACCGAGAGCCGGGTCTATTCGCTGGTGCAGTGGGCGATGACATCGATCAAGGTCGTCCAGGCCTTCGCCCGCGAAGAGGACGAGCATCGCCGCTTTATGGGCGCGAGCCGGGAGAGCCTGCGCGCCACATTGCGTCTCTACAGCTGGCAGACGCTCTATTCAGGGGCGGTCAACGCGGTCATCGCCGCCGGCACCGCACTTGTCATCTATGCCGGGGCGCGCGCGGTGACCACCGGGTCGCTGACCGTCGGTCAGCTGATCGTGTTCATCTCCTATCTCGCCCAGCTTTACGCGCCGATCAACCAGATCACGCAAAGCTGGGGCCTGATCGCCGGCGCCCAGGCCGGGGCGCGGCGCGTGTTCGAGGTGCTCGACGCCGAGCCCGAACTGGTCGACGGCCCGCGCACCTTTCCGCCCGAAGGCGCGCGCGGCGCAGTCGCGATGCGCGGCGTCGGATTTCGCTATCGTGCCGGCATGGCGGTGCTGCGCGGCATCGATCTGACCGTGCCGGCCGGCGCCAAGATCGCGATCGTCGGCCCGACCGGCGCCGGCAAAACGACCTTCGCCAGCCTGTTGCCGCGTTTTTACGACCCGACCGAAGGCCGGATCGAGATCGACGGCGTCGATCTGCGCGAATATTCGCTCAAATCATTGCGCCGCCAGATCGCGCTGGTGCTGCAGCCGCCGCTGATCTTTCCGCTGTCGGTGC
>JAJPIH010000061.1 GCA_021324875.1 Alphaproteobacteria bacterium | reverse complement strand
TCACGATCGAACTCGCCCACCCCGAAGGATCGCTGGTCGGCGCCGGCGAACCGATCCTCTATGTAACCGGTTCGCTCGCCCACCTCGTCGATCTCGAGACGGTGCTGTTGCAAAAGCTCGGGCCGGCTTGCGTTGCCGCCTACAACGCCTATGCGATGTGCGCCGAACTTCCGAAAGTCGCGTTTTTGGCGATGGATGCGCGCCACTGCGCCGGCGCCGAGATGGCTGAGATGATGGCCTATGCCGCCTCGGTCGGTTCGGCCACCGCTCAGCGTCTGGCCGGGGCGATCGGTTTTGTCGGCTGCGCTGCCGACGCCACCGCCCATTTTTTCGGGCGGCAACAGGGTCTTGGCACGATGCCGCACGCGCTTGTCGGCTATGCCGGCTCGACCGTCCGCGCCGCCGAGATGTTTCATCACACCTTCCCGGATGAGCCGCTGACCGTGTTGATCGACTATTTCGGCCGCGAAATCAGCGATGCGGTCGCGGTTGGCCGGCGCTTTCCCGAACTTGCCGCCGCCGGCCGGCTGTCGGTGCGGATCGACACCCCGGGCGGCCGCTACTGTGAGGGGCTCGATCCGACCCGTTCTTACGACGTGCTCGAACGCCACGCGCCGCAATCGATCCGCGGCTATCGCACCGAGGAAGAATTGCGCTATCTGCTCGGAACCGGGGTGTCGGCGGCAGCGATCTGGCATCTGCGCCAGGCGCTTGACGAAGCCGGATTGAGGGGCGTCAAGATCGTCGCCAGTTCCGGTTTCGGACCGGCCAAATGCCGGATGATGGCGGCGGCCCAGGCGCCGATCGACGTGATCGGGACCGGTTCCTACCTGCCCGAGCTGTGGACCGAAACCTACGCGACCGCCGATATCATCGCCTATGGCGGCGAGCCGATGGTCAAGGCCGGTCGTGAATTTCTACTCAGAGCGCGTAAGCAATAGCCATGGTGCGATGTCTCCAGCGATTGAGGGCGGTTGCACCCGGTGATATACAGGCGCCGCTTTCAGGTTGTTGTAATTAACCTGCATCCCGGCGAATTCTGTTTTTAAAGTGACACGCCCATGCGCCGCCGCTAGAGTTTTGTCGACCGGCGATAAGGCGACCAGACAACAACAATCCACCGCCGGACCGGAGCAGGCGTAGCACGTCGACCGGGTGGGGTGCGTTTGACGGTCGAGAAGGCTCGCGGTCGGCCCTGTGACCGAAACGCGCTGCCTGGTGGACCGGGGCGTACACCTCCCAGTCGATAACTGGGAGAATCGAAATGGCGGAAGTCAGGCCGTTTGTGCGACCGCTAGCCAGCCATGTTCTTGGCAGCAAACTCGACAGCATTCCATTCAGCGGTTACCACGTTTTGATCATCGTTGTCCTGGCCCTCGTCGGCTTTATCGAGGGCTACGACTTGGTGATGACCGGCTCTCTGCTGGTCTTGGCCAAAGGACCGTTGCATTTGACGGAGAGCGATATTCGCTGGCTCGCGTCGGGTCCGACCTTCATGCTATGCCTCGGCGGCTTTTTCTTCTCCGCCGTGTCGGATCATCTCAGCCGCAAGAGCATCGTCTTGATCGGCGTCGTCTTGACGACGTTCTTTACCTTGCTGATCCCGCTCGTCCAGAATGCCGAGCAGTTGATCATCCTGCGTCTGCTGACCGGGATCGGCGCCGGCGGTGTGGTGTCGGCGGCGTTTCCAATCGCGGCCGAGCTGATGCCGCCGCAACACCGCCGCACCTACGGCGCGGTCTACGAAATGGCTCTCGCCTCGTCGTTTACCGTGGTGCCGTTTATCGCCGGATTGCTTGCCGGGAATGCCAATGCGTTCCGGTTCTTGGCCCTGCCGGGAGGGTTGGCCATCACCGTGATCCCGGTCATTGTCTATTTCGTATTGCCGGAGAGCCCGCGCTGGTATCTGCGCAAGGGCCAGCCGCAGGCGGCGGTGGACATCGTCAATCGCATCATCGCCCGCTGCGGCAATCGCGTGGCGCCCCTTAGCTTAGCGGCGCTTGGCAATGCGACGCCGGGGACGCGTGAAAAGCTGCCGCCCTATTGGGCATTATTCGCCCGCGGCCAGCTGCGTTGGACGACGGTTGGCATCCTGAGCGGCATTTGCGCCGGCACCGCGTTTTTTCTGATCTCGGTGCTGCTGCCGAAGGCTCTGGTCGATCAGCACGCTTTGCTGCCGGCGGCGGCCTTTGGGCTGACCTCGCTCGTCTATTTCGCGAGCATTCCAGGCAAAGGGTTTACCGGCTTCTTGATGGAAATCATCGGCCGGCGCTGGACGATCTTTTACGCGCTCGCGGGGTCATTACCCGGGATCAGTTTGATGCTGCTCGCCCACCGTGCCGGCACTTACGCATCGGTGGTCATGGTCACCGGCGGGCTGATCACCGGCTTTACGGTGCTCTCGGCCTTTACCGCCACGCGCGTCTACCTGTCCGAACAATTCCCGACCGCGCTGCGCGGCCGCGGCCACATTTTTGGCGAGTCGTTTGGCCGGCTGTTTGCCGGCGGCCTGATGCCGTTTCTGATGACGCCGCATACGGGTTCGGCAACGATCTTCTTTGGCACGATCCTCTCGGTGGTGGCGGTCGGGGCCTTTATCCCGGTGCTGTTCGGAAAGGAGACCGTGGGCCAGCTCGAAGCCGTCAGCGAAAGCGTGCCGGCCACCGTTTAAAAAACCGGGCCGGAGTAGGCGCCGAATTGCAGATCCGGGGACGGTTCGGCCCGCCGGCGAGCGCCAACCTTGCCACGGGCCGAGCGGCGAGCGGCCCGCACTTCTGACCGTCGCCGGTCCGGGTTCGGGCCTTGTGCCACGATCGCCCATGCGGGGAGGTCGAAATGGCAGCGATACCATCGGCAAGCAGTGCCGGCATGGCGGCCGAACGTGTGCTTGGGCGCAAACTCGACGAGATTCCGTTCAGCCCCTATCACCTGCTGATCATCGCGGTGTTGGGGCTGATCGGGTTCATCGACGGCTACGACCTGGTGATGACCGGGTCGCTGCTGGTGCTGGCGAAACAGCCTCTGCATCTGGCGCCGGGCGAGATCCGATTTCTGGCGGTGGCCTCGACTTTGATGATCTGTGTGGGCGGCTTTATCGCCTCGGCCGTGTCGGACCATTGGAGCCGCAAGACCATCATGCTGATCGGGGTCGCGGCGATCACCTTGTTCACACTGTTGATCCCCCTTGTCGAGAGCGGCAGCGAGTTGATCGTCTTGCGCTTGTTGACCGGGCTCGGCGGCGGTTTTGCGGTTTCGGCGCCATTTCCGATCGCCGCGGAATTGATGCCGGCCCAGCACCGGCGCACCTTTGGCGCGGTTTATGAAATGTCGCTTGCCCTTTCCTTTACGGTTCTGCCGTTCGTCGCCTATCTGTTTTCGGGCAGCGCGAATGCGTTCCGGCTGATGGCCTTGCCCGGCGGTTTGGCTTTTTTCATCGTTCCGCCGCTGATCTATTTCCTGATCCCCGAGAGCCCGCGCTGGTATTTGCGGCGCGGCCGCGCCCAAGCCGCGATCGACACCGTCAACCGCATCATCCGCCTCGCCGGCAACCGTGTGCCGCCCCTGGCCACCGGCATGCTGGGCGATGGGGCGGCGGTCATGCGCCCGCAATTGCCGCCTTACCGGGCGCTGTTTGCCCCCGGCCAGCTGCGCTGGACGGCGATCGGCATATCGAGCTATGTCTTTTGCGGCACGGCATTTTTCCTGATCTCCGTGCTGTTGCCAAAGGCGCTGGTCGATCAGGGCGCCGCGGTCACAATGAGTTTTGGCATCAGTTCGCTGGTATTTGCCGCGAGCATTCCGGGCAAAGGCTTCACCGGCTTTTTGATGGAGATCATCGGCCGGCGCTGGACGATTTTTTATGCGATGTTCGGCGCGCTGCCCGGGCTGATCTTGATGATGATGGCGCACCGCGCCGGCTCCTTTGCGACAATCGTCATGGTTACCGGGGCGCTGATGATCGGCTTCACCGCGCTGTCGACCGCGACCGCCTTTCGCGTGTATCTCGCCGAGCAATTCCCGACTGCCCTGCGCGGCCGCGGGCACATCTTTGGCGAGTCGGTGGGCCGCATCTTTTCCGGGGTGACGGCACCGTTTTTGATGGAGCCGCATACCGCCTCGCCGGTGATCTTCTTTGGCACGATCCTGGTCATGGTTACGGTCGGCGCGTTCATTCCGGTATTGTTTGGACGCGAGACCGTCGGCCAGCTCGAAACCGTTACCGAACCCGCGGCGGCGGTCTCGTGAGCCGCTGAGGCGGCGGCCATTTTCGACGCGACGGCCCGCGGCAGTGTTGGCACACCGGGACCGATCGTCGCAGCCGGTTGACCGGATCGCCCCGGCATGCAATCCGGCTCTTTCGGCGAGGTCGCCGGGCAGGGCCGAGACGGTCCCTACCCGGCCGCTGATACGATAAGCCTTGGGGTCTCCCGCGCGTCGGCGGCCGACGCAAAGATCGGCAGAGGAATGACGCGGTCCGGACCGCACGGTCCAAATCCCCGCCCATCTCGCTCTTTTGCCGAGCAATATCCAAAGCGGTGAGCTTGCCTAACCCTTTTGAGGGTTAGAGAATTAACCATAACCTGACAAAGTTATGACACCTATGCCATAAGCTTTTCCTAATTGACTCACAATGCGTAATTTGGGAACCTAAGGATGAGTTAAAGCGAATGTTCTCCCACTTTTCCGCTAGGCGCAGGCGCATGATAGCCGCCCGGCCCATCCCTCGAATTTGAACAGCGCAGCCGGGCACGAGCCCCTCTATGACGATCGCAAATCACAGCGCGAATTGCTGAGGTAATTCGCGCCGACCAGCAAATGACGGCAGACAACCGAGTAAGACCAGAAAGGCTCTGGTTTGGCCTTGCTCGTCTCGTTTGTTCAGGGAGGCAAGTCGAGAGATGTCGATCGCAAGCGGCCCCGTCCGATCAAGCCCGACTGCGCCGGCGGTGCCGTACCTGTCCGACGCGTTCGCGCGCTTCGACCGTTATCTGCAAATCGTGTTGGCGGATTCCGCGGAGCTTCTCGACCTCGCCTTTCGCTTGCGCTTTCAGGTTTATTGTCTTGAGCGCGGTTTTGAAGACGCAACCCAATTCGCCGATGGGCGCGAGCGCGACCAGGATGACGCGCGGTCGGTGCATACCCTGCTCGTCGCCCGCAACAGCGGCGCCGCGATCGGCACGGTGCGCTTGATCCTGCCGCGTCGCGACGCCGAGCTGCCGGTGTTCCGGGTGGTCGGGTCAGGCAAGCGCCGAACCGCCGGGCTGCCGTTTGAGGCCACCGCCGAGGTGTCGCGCTTTGCCGTCGCCAAATCGTTTCGGCGAGACTTTGAGACCGACCGGGGGACGGACACGACGCATGGCTCGGCGCGGGCCAAGGCGCAACACGAGGCGTGGCAGCTCTTGACCTTTGGCCTGATCCGCTCGGTCGTGGTCATGACCGCCTGCGCCGGGGTTACCCACATTGTCGGCATGATGGAACCGGCGCTGTTGCGGCTTTTGCGACGGCTCGGCATCATCTTTCACCGGCTGGGCGAGCCGGTCGAGTATCACGGCCTGCGCCAGCCAAGTTGGGCGGTGATGGCGGAGCTGATCGCCGGGATCGAACGAACCTGTCCCGAGCTGGGCGCGATCATCGCCGATGGTGAGGCGCCCGGGTCGCCGACGCCCCGCTACGTTCGCGCCTGACGGCGGCCCGGGACGCTCGAACCCGGGTATGAGCCCTTATCGGCGCGTCAGCCGCCGGCCTGGCGCCGCTGCGCGAGGGGCGGCAACACCAGCCGCCGCGTGAACAATCCGACCCCGGCCCACATCGTCGCAAACCACAGCGGCACGCCGCCCGCAGGGTGCCCGGGGTAATGCCACTGCCCGCTCGTCACCCCGGCATATTCGATCAAGGCGCCGAGCCCGACCATATAGCCCGCATAGGCGAAATCCATCGGCCGGTGAAACAGCACAAAGGTCAACGCCAGCACACCCGCCGAGGCGGCGAGCAGCAGATCCGGCTCGGCGATCGAGCCAAACGGCAGAGAGAACGCCGCCGCCGCGGCGACCGCCTTCAGATAACCGCCGACCGGCGCGGGACCCTCGAGAAGGCGGATCGTATGGAGGGTGTAAAATCCCCACATGGCGAATTCGTAAACCGGCATCCCGATAAAATCCGGGTGCTCAAACGTAAAAATGCCGCGTTTGAGTGCCGCCGAATTCATGCCGACAAACAACAAATTGACCACTGCCATGGCGATCAGCTCGGCGCGCGCGAGCCGGCGGAAGCCAAGCGCCCAGATGGCCGTCATCGCTGCGAGTTTGGTCCAATTGCCGGGCAGCCAGGCAAGCACCGCCACAGTCGCCAGCATTTGTGCGAGCAGCAGACCGCGCGCCATCCAGCCGCAAGCCTCAGCGCCGGCGGTCACACCGGCATCATCGCCGCCAAGGCCTGCCATTCCCGGATCGGAGGACATTGCCGCACAGGTTGTTTGTCGCTGGACACTAGCGCGGCTCGCGGTAAGGGCGAAGCGGCGACATGCTTGCGGTCGCGTCGTGCCGCGGGGGGGGGCCGCAAAAGGCGAAGGCTTGGCGTTCGCCACCGTCGGCAATCTTTACACGTGTCTCACCAGAATCCGGCCCCGCGCCGCCCTTCTCGACCGACAATTTTTACCATTAATTACAATTACTTGCTAACACCTGGCGGCGATCGAGCAGCCGATCGACCGAGCTCGGGAAGAACCGACTGCGTCGGCAAATTTTACGACCCGGCACTACCCCTTTGAGGGGGTAATACTAAGCTATTGGTAACACGAGAGATTTTGATTTGTGTGCAGTTGGCGCAATTTATGCTACTAAAGCATCATGGTAAATGACAAATTTGCTGGCGGCAGGCGGAGAACGTGATGACTCGTTATGCAGCCCTGAAAGCCTCGCTTTTCCTCGGCGCATTGACGGTCGGGGCCGGCCTCATGGCGGCGCCGGCGGCGGCCGAGCTCACTTTTGCCGGCAATTACCAGGGTCCGGTCTCGATCCATTTCACCAGTTACGAATCGTTCGTCGACTCCAACGGCAACCTGACCACGGCACTCGCGGTGGGTGACCAGAATTTTGGTGTCTTCGCTATTTCGTCTATCACCGCGGCCGCGGCCTTTGGCTCGATCAGTCCGGGTCAGACGATCTGGTCGCCCAGCAGCACCAATGGCAATCTGGTCGGCGTTTTCGCGGGCATTACCGTCAGCCGGATCACGCCGTTGTCTCCCTCCGGGTTCCAGACCGGCAATACCGGCGGCCAGTTTGCGCTCTATGATCTGCCGTTTTCGAGCTTTCCGGACTTCACCCAAGGCACCAACGGTTACATGGCTGGCGGCTGCAGCGCGTTTAACACCCTATGTTACAACACGCTGACCAACGTTCCGGGCTACACGGCCCCGTTCCTGACCATGGATCTGGTCCCCGGCGCCGACACGACCCACAACAGTGAGACCTTGCAGGCGACAGCCAGCACCACGACCATTCCCACCACTGGCTCGGCGGCCGGCTGGATGGATATCACCGGCGGCTCCGATCAGGCGCAGTTCGGGCGAAACGGATTTACAACCGCGATCGGCACTCTCGCCGATATGAGCCTGTTTGACGATTTCTGCAGCAACGCCGCCAATTGCGGCGGACAAACCGCGTCAACGGGCAATTGGCAGCAGGTCGATTTCGATCCGGTCGGCGCCAATGTCGTCGTCCCCGAGCCGGCCACGCTAGGATTGCTCGGCATGGGCTTGGCCGGGCTCGCCCTGGCTCGCCGACGGCGGATGCCGCGCACGATGGATGACGGATCGGGGTCGTAATCCCGCCGGCCCGCGACCGCCCGGAGGAATGGCGGGCCGATCCGAGGCGGAGCCCGGGGCGGACGCCAAAATCCCCGCTGCCACCCGTAGAGAGGGTTGAGCGAGGTGGTGCGTAGCCTGCCTCTGCCGGGGCGTCTGGCGCGCCTCAATTCCAGATCGTGACCCCGGCGACACCGCCGCCCGAAACTCCTTCTGCCGCGATGCGCGCTTGGCGCGCACGCCTTGGCGATGCGGCGGTGCTGGACGCCGATATGGCACAGGCGCGCTACGGCGTCTGCACCACCGGGGTCGAACGCAGGATATTGGCCGCCTTGCGCCCGCGATCGGTCGACGACGTCCGCGCGGCGGTTGCGGTCGCGGCCGAATTCGGCATTCCGCTTTATCCGATCAGCACCGGCAACAATTGGGGCTATGGCAGCGCGGTGCCGCCACAACACGGCTGCGTGGTGCTCGATCTGGCCGGTCTCGACCGGATTGTCGACATGGATCCCGCCCTGGGCCTCGTCACGGTCGAACCGGGTGTGACCCAGCGCCATCTGCGCGAATATCTCGATCAGCGCGGCTTGCCGTTTCTGGTGCCGGTCACCGGCGCCGGACCGGATTGCAGCCTCCTTGGCAATGCTCTCGAACGCGGTTACGGCATCACCCCCTACGCCGACCATTTCGGCGCGGTGACCGCCCTCGAAGCGGTCTTGCCGGATGGCCGTCTCTATCGCTCGGCGCTCGGCGAACTCGGCGGAGCGGCCGTCGACCGGGCCTACAAATGGGGCATCGGACCCTATCTCGACGGCCTCTTCGCACAAGGCAGTTGCGGGATCGTCACCCGCATGACGATCGCATTGGCGCCGCAGCCGCAGCACGTCCTGGCCTTTGTCTTCGCGCTCGACAACGATACCGGGCTCGAGGCGGCAACCGTGGCGGTGCAAACCATGCTGCGCGAGGTTGGCGGCGTCTTGGGCTCGATCAATTTGATGAATGCCCGCCGCATGCTGGCCATGACCATCCCCTATCCCCGCCAACGGATCGGCGGCGACGGGGTCTTGCCGCCCGCGGTCGTCAGCGAACTCGCCACTCGCCAACGCATCGCCGCCTGGACCGGGTTTGGCGCGCTTTACGGCCATCGCACCCTGGTCAAGGCGGGCGCCGCGGTAGTGCGGCGCATTCTGCGCCCGATATGCCGAAGGCTGCGTTTTCTGACCCCGGCGACGATCGCCGCCGCCGAGCGCTGGCTCGGTCGGTTGCCCGGATTGCGCAGCGGCGCCTTGGCGCGTCAGTCGCGCACCCTGAACGCCGCCCTCGAGCTCGTTCGCGGCATCCCCAACCGCGTCAGCTTGCCGCTTGCCTATTGGCACATGACGGCGCCGGTCTCGCTGTTGGGCGATCTCAACCCGGCTCGCGACGGCTGCGGGCTGATCTGGTATTCGCCGCTGGTCCCGATGGTGCCCGAGCGGGTCAGGCGCTATGTGGGGATCGTGCACGAGGTCTGCATCGCGCACGCCGTCGAGCCGCTGATCACGCTGACCAGCCTCTCCGATCGCTGTTTTGACAGCTCGGTGCCGCTGCTGTTTGACCGCACCGACCCCGCCGCGGCGGCCCGGGCGCAATCCTGCTATAGGGCGCTGCTTGACGCCGGCGAGCGAGACGGCTTTCTGCCCTATCGCATCGGGGTCGAGGCGATGGACTGGTTTGCCCGTCCCGGCCGGCCTTACTGGGATTTGATCACCGCGATCAAATCGGCAATCGACCCACAGCGCATTCTGGCACCCGGCCGTTACGGTCCTTGACCGAGGCTGAACAAGCCGCGACCGATCCCGCGCCCGTTCCTCGCCGCTAAACAGTTCCTTTACTCGTCGCCATCACAGTCGCGGCGGGGGGCCGGGCTCGCGCAGGCGGGCATCAGCTGCGGCAGGGCGAGGCAATGGATGATTTCGCCGGCTCCTATAACCAGCATTTTGATGTTGTCCGCGCCAATACAGCGGGACTTTTGGACCTCGCTTATCGTCTGCGCTACCAGGTTTACTGTGTCGAGCATCCGTTCGAAGACCGGGCGCGCTGTCGCGACGGCCGCGAGATTGACCACGACGATGACCGCTCGATCCATACATTGCTGATCCATCGGGGCACAGGTTTGCCCGCAGGCACCGCGCGGGTGATCATGCCGCGCCTCGACACCGGCCGATTGCTGCCAATCCAGCGTCTCGTCGGTCCGCGCGAGCGTGCAGCGATGCGCCGCCTGCCGCCGCACCGAACAGCCGAAATCTCGCGCTTTGCCATATCCAAACAATTTCGGCGGCGGATGGGCGAGGAGCGCTTTGCCGACACCGGCTTTGCTTATCCGCGTTTACGGTCCGATTACAGCGAGCGCCGGCTATTGCCGCATATCACCTTTGGTCTGCTGCGCGGCATCCTCGAGATCTGCCTCGAATACGAGATCGCGGTGCTGGCTGCGGTCATGGAGCCGGCGCTATTGCGCATCCTGGCGCGGTTTGGGCTTGATTTCGAGCCGCTCGGGCCGCTGGTCGAGCATCACGGTCTGCGCCAACCCTGCCTTGCCGAAATCGTCGCCCTGTGGGAACAGTCGCGCCGGCAAGCCGGACCGCTGTGGCATTACCTTGAAGCGAGCGGGTCGACATGCCACCGCCCGGCGCCGCGCCCATCTTGGCACACCGCCATAGGGGCCGGCTGACCGATCCCGCTTAATGCTGTTCGCGCGTCTCCCGAAAATGCAATTCGGGCCACTCTTCGACGGTGGTGCGCAGGTCCCAGGCGTTGCGCGCCAGAAAAACCGGCACCCCGTCATGGTCCTCCGCACTCGCCGCGGCATGGGAAGCGCGGAACCGGTCGAGGACGGCCGGGTCGGCGGCTTCCAGCCAGCGCGCCGCGTAATAGGGAGCCGCGTCGAGCCGCACTTTGAGCCCGTATTCGGTCTCGAGCCGCGCGCTTAACACATCGAGCTGCAACGCCCCGACGACGCCGACGATCCAGTCGCCGCCCCCGGCCGGCTTGAACACGCGCGTTACCCCTTCCTCGGCGAGCTGTTCGAGCGCATGCCGCAGATGCTTGGCCTTCAGGGCATCCTCGACCCTGACCCGGCGCAAGAGTTCGGGAGCAAAGCTCGGGATCCCGGTCACCCGAACCTCGCCGCCCTCGGTCAGCGTGTCGCCGATCCTCAGACTGCCATGGTTGGGGATGCCGATAATGTCGCCGGGCCAGGCTTCCTCGGCAAGATTGCGCTCGCGCGCCAGAAAAAAGACCAGAGCCGGCACCGACAAGACCCGCCCGGTGCGGACGTTTTTCAGTCTCATGCCGCGCCGGAAGCGACCCGAAGCCAGCCGCACAAAGGCGATCCGGTCGCGGTGCTGCGGATCGATATTGGCCTGAACCTTGAACACAAAACCGGTGACCTCCGGCTCCTCCGGACTGATCGCTTGCCCGCCTTCGGGTCTTTGCGCAGGCTGGGGCCGCGGCGACGGCGCCAACCCCGCGATGCCGTGCAACAATTCGCGCACGCCAAAATTGTAGAGCGCACTGCCGAAATACACCGGCGTCTGATGGCCGGCCAGAAACGCGTCATGCGCGAAGGGCGGACAAAGCCCACGCGCCATCTCAACCTCTTCGCGCAATCGCGCCAATGCCGTCGCCGGCAGCCGCCGCGCCAGTTCGGGGTCGTCAAGCCCCCGGCACCGCAACGGCTCGGTCAGCTGGTCGCGGGCCCCGCGCTCGAACAACAACAACGTGTCGCCGTATAGATCGTAAACGCCGAGAAAGTCGCGGCCCATGCCGATCGGCCAGGCGGCCGGGCTGGCGTCGAGGGCAAGGCCTTGTTCGATTTCGTCGATCAGGTCAAACGGGTCGCGGCTCTCGCGGTCGAGCTTGTTGATAAAGGTCACGATCGGTACGTCGCGAAGGCGGCAGACTTCAAACAACTTCCTCGTCTGCTCTTCGATGCCCCGGGCGGCGTCAAGCACCATCACCGCGCTGTCGACCGCGGTCAATGTCCGGTAGGTGTCCTCGCTGAAATCCTGGTGGCCGGGCGTGTCGAGCAAATTGAAAACGAGCCCGTCATATTCGAAGGTCATCACCGCGGCGCTAACCGAAATGCCGCGCTCGCGTTCGATCGCCATCCAATCCGATCGAGCGCGCCGCCGATCGCCACGCGCCTTGACTTCGCCTGCGAGTTGGATCGCGCCGCCGAACAGCAGCAATTTCTCGGTCAGCGTGGTCTTGCCGGCGACGGGATGGGAAATAATCGCAAAGGTCCGGCGCCGGGCAATTTCGTCGCTAGGGTTGCTCATCGACCCGCCTCGGTCGGCTTCATGGCGTCACCGACCGCGGTTCCGGGCCGGCACAACGGGGCTGGATATGAGAGCGCGGGACCGCGCCGCCAAGCGGCAATCGACCATGGCTGCCCGGCTTGGATCGCCCGGGTCCGCGGGCGCCCGGCTCGACCGCTCAGCCAAAGCGGCCGGCGATATAGGCATAGAGCGCGCGCAGCGCGGTTGCTTCGGCCCCCTCGGGACGGCCGGGGCGGCTTTGCGGGTTCCACGCCATGACGTCGAAATGCGCCCACGAGATGCCAGGGTCGACAAATTCCTGCAGATAAAGCGCCGCGGTGATCGCCCCCGCGTGCGGTCCTTCCGAGACGTTGTTGAGGTCGGCGATCTTGCTGTCGATCATCTTGCGGTAAGGCCGCCATAGCGGCATCCGCCACATCGGGTCTTCCTCCGCCTCGGCGGCAGCGAGCAGCGCATTGGCAAGCCCGTCGTCATTGCAGAACAGCGCCGCCAGTTCCGGGCCGAGCGCCACCCTTGCCGCCCCGGTCAGGGTGGCCATGTCGATCAGCAGCGCGGGATTTTCGGTCGACGCCTCGGCCAGCGCGTCGCACAGAATGAGCCGGCCTTCGGCGTCAGTGTTGCCGATCTCGACGGTCAGCCCCTTGCGCGTGCGGACAATGTCGAAGGGCCGCATCGCGTTGCCCGAAACCGAATTCTCGACGCACGGCAACAGCACCCGCAGCTGTACCCTCAGACCCGCCTCCATGATCGCCTGGGCGAGGGCCAGCGTAATGGCTGCGCCCGCCATATCCTTTTTCATCAAGCGCATGCCCGAAGCGGGCTTGAGGTCGAGGCCGCCGGTATCAAAGCAGACGCCCTTGCCGACCAATGTGACCTTTGGCGCCGCGGGCTCGCCCCAGCGGATATCGACCAGCCGCGGTGGGCGGGTGCTGGCCCGGCCGACGGCGTGAATGGTCGGGTAGTTTTCGGCAATCAACTCGTCGCCGACAATCACGCGAGCGCAGGCGCCGGCCGCCTCGGCGACGCTTGTCGCAGCCGCAGCCAGTTCCTCCGGCCCGAGATCGCCCGCCGGCGTATTGACCAGGTCCCGCGCCAGAAACACCGATTTTGCCAGCCTCTCGACCCGGTTGCGGTCGGCCCCCGCGGGCCAGACCAGCGACGCCGCGATTGGCGGCTTGGCGTGGTAACGCGTGAACCGGTAGGTCCCAAGCGCCCAGCCGAGCGCGAGCCGGGTCGGATCGGCGCCGGTAGGAAGGCGATCGAGGCGGTAGCTGTCCTCGGGCAGGGCCTCGGGCAATCCCGCGAGCGCCCATACCGAGCGGCCGGCCGCATCATCCTCGCCAAGCCCGACCAGGACCCGGCCGAGCCGCCCCTGATCGTCCGGCACCAGCGCCACTTTCCCGCTGGCGCCGGCAAAGCCGGTCGCGCGCACCCAGGTCCTCACACTGGCCCCGGATCCCTCGAGCCACGCCGCCAGATCGCTCTTTGTGAGCAAAGCAACCGGGATCGCACTCCCGGAATGATCGATCAGAGAAAACGCCATCGCAGATCCCGCCGGTGTTTGAAGCTAACAGAATGGGCCCCGCGCGGGCGGTTGAAAAGCCAGAGCGGTTCAGTTTGCCCCTTGGGGGCGGCGTTCATCATCGGCGATGCGACCGGTGATGAGGGCCCTATCTGGTCGCGCGGCGCCGGCGGATGCGGCCCTTCGCGCCCGGGCGCCGGCCGACGCTGGTTACGCCGGTGCAGGGATCGCGCGCTTGTTGTACATGATCTTGCGCATGCGTTCGCGCTCCTCGGGCGAAAGGCTCGCCGGGTCGACGCGCAGCTCGTTGCCGGTCTCCATTCCCCGCTTGACCGCCGGACGGTTGCCGACCTCGTCGAACCAGCGCTTGAAGTGTTTGAACTCGTTGATGTCCTGGCCCTGCGCTTGCCAGTTCACGGTCCATGGGTAGGAGATCATATCGGCGATCGTGTATTCGTCGCCGGCAAGATAGCGACGGTCGTGGAGCCGGTAATTCATGACCCCGTAGAGGCGGTTGGCCTCGTCGGTAAACCGGCGCACGGCATAGCTGACATCGCCCGCATCGGGTCCCGCGCGCCGGAAATGACCGCACTCACCGAGTTTCGGGCCTTGATTGGCCATCTGCCAGATGACCCACTGCGTCACTTCGTATTTGCCGCGCAGGTCTTGCGGAAAAATCCGCCCTTCCTTTTCCGCCAGATACATCATGATCGCTCCCGATTCGAAAATGCTGATCGGGGCGCCGCCGCCTTTGGGGTCGTGATCGACCAGCACCGGCATGCGGTGATTGGGATTCATTTTCAGAAAATCAGGCTTGAACTGATCGCCGCGTCCGATATTGCACGGTATCAGATTGTATTTAAGTCCCAGCTCTTCGAGCAGGATCGTGACCTTCTTGCCATTGGGCGTCGGCCAAAAATGCAGGTCGAGCATCGCTGATCCTCTCCAGTTTACCGCTGCGAGCGGCGCGAGAACCGGGCTTGAACCCCCGGCTGGCGGGAAAATAGCCGCGCAAGCAGGCGCTGTCACCGCGGCGCCGGCGCCGGCCGCAGCCTATGCCGGCGCAACAACGCGCCGCGGTCTCTTGGCGCTGGTGTACCGCATCGCCAGCCGACTTAAGATCGATCACGGGTATCGCTCATCCCAACGGAGCCCCGATGACCTACGCTGCGCCGACTGCCGATATGCGTTTTGCCCTCGAAACTGCCGCGGCGAGCGGCGGACCTCATTCTTTTCCGGGCTGGGAGGAGGTCAACGACGAGCTTGTCGAGGCGGTGCTCGCCGAGGCGGCGAAATTCGCCGAAAACGAGCTGGCGCCGCTGAACCAGGCCGCCGACCGTGCCGGCAGCGTGCTTGAAAACGGCGTGGTGCGCACCCCGCCCGGTTTCGCCGAGGCCTACGCCCGATATGCCGCCGGCGGCTGGGGCGGGCTTACCGCCGCGCCCGAATATGGGGGGCAAGGTCTGCCG
>JAJPIH010000448.1 GCA_021324875.1 Alphaproteobacteria bacterium | reverse complement strand
GCGACACGCTGACCGATTTGGCCTTGCTTAAAGTCGATACGAAGCAAGAGCTGCCTTATGTGCGCTGGGGCGACAGCGATGCGGTGCGGGTCGGCGATTGGGTGCTGGCGATCGGCAACCCGTTCGGGCTCGACGATACCGTCAGCAGCGGCATCATTTCGGCGCGTGGCCGGGACATCCATTCGGGCCCCTATGACGACTTTTTGCAGATCGACGCCTCGATCAACCGCGGCAATTCGGGCGGGCCGGCTTTTGATCTCGACGGCCGGGTGATCGGCGTCAACAGCGCCATCTATTCGCCCAATGGCGGCTCGGTCGGCATCGGCTTTGCAATCCCGGCCAATCTGGCGCGTCCGGTGGTCGAGCAGCTGATGACGCATGGCCGGGTCGAGCGCGGCTGGCTCGGCGTCCAGATCCAGCCGGTCACGGCGGAGATCGCCGAGGGCTTCGGCCTGCCGCGGGCCGCCGGGGCGCTGGTTGCCGGGGTCAGCCCGGCCGGGCCGGCGGCGCGCGCCGGTTTTGCCCAGGGCGATGTGATCCTCAGCGTCAATGGGCGCGATATCGAGCGGATGCGCGATTTGCCGCTGATCGTGGCGGAAATGCCGGTCGGTCAGCCGGCCGAGGTCACGGTCTGGCGCCGTGGCCAGCGGGTCACGCTGCGCCCGGTCATCGGCTTGATGCCCGAGGACCGGCAGACCGCCGAATTGTCGCCGCCCGCCGCGGCTCCGCAATCGGCGCAGCGCGCCGACATCGCTGCCGGTCTTCGGCTTGCTCCCTTGACCGCGGTGCAGCGTCGGCGCTTGCGTGTGGCGCAAGGCGTTGGCGGCGTCGTGGTGACCGGGGTCGCGGCCGACAGCCCGCTCGGCGGCGCCGGTCTCTTGCCCGGCGATGTTATCGAAATGATCGGCGAGGCCCGGGTGAGCACGCCCGAGGAGGCGCTGCGCCGGTTGCGCGCCGCTTCCGCCGCCGGCGGCAAGGCGATCGTGCTGCTCGTCAACCGCCAAGGCAGCAACCACTATCTGGCGCTGTCGTTGATCATGCCGCCGGCAACTGTCGGTCCCGGTTAGTCTCGCCGCGATCGCACCGCCGAAATCCCTACTCGGCCGAAATCCCTACTCGGCGGCAAGCCGCGGGGCGCGGGCGCGCAATTCGGCAACCCGCGCGCGGGTATACAACTCGGTCCAGTTCGCGAGCGCGAAATCGGTGACCTGGCGCGGGTCATAGTCGCGCTCGGGCAGCGAAAACGGCTTGCCCGCAATATGGACCGCACGGATCCGGCTTTTGTCCTGCAGCCAGCCGATCCGTTCCAGCGGGGAGAAGTCGAGCGCCAGAAAATCGGCGAGCCGCCCGGGTTCGAGCCGGCCGATGCGCTCGCCTTGGGTCATAAAGCGGGCAATGACCTCGGTGGCGGCGCGCAGCGCTGCGGCCGGCGAAAAGCCGAGATCGTCGACAAACAGTTCGAGTTCGCGCGCATTCCACTCGCCATACGGGGTGACGGCAAAGCCGGTATCGGTGCCGGTCATCATCGGCACGCCGGCGGCGCGCGCCTTTTTCCAGTTGGCGCAGCCGATTTCGTATTCGCGCCGCGTGCTTTCGGGGCGGCCGCGCTGGCCGGCCGGCTCGTGCGGCTGGGTGAATTCGATGACATTTTTGGGCTGCGTCAAGGTCGGGCACAGCGCGCTGCCGGTGGCGAGCATCGCGTTGATGCATTCCTCGTCGAGATGGTTGGCGTGGAAGATCAGATCGACGCCGCTGCGCGCCGCGTAAAGGGTGGCTTCGCGGCCCCGGGCGTGGGCGACGACCTTCTTGCCGAGGCGATGGCTCTCGCGCACCATCGCCTCGGTCTCGTCCTGGTTGAAGGCGGCGACCAGCTCGCCGTTGTCGCGCCGCTGGATGCCGTCGAGCGCGATCTTGATGCAATCAACCCCATCCTTGACCTGAAACCGGATTTCCTCGATCGCCTCGGCGATATTGGTCACCAGCCTGCCGATCGAGGTTTCGGGCGCGCCGATCCAGGTCGGATACCAATCGGTCAAGCCCTGATGCGTGGTCAGATAGCGGCCGGCGGCCATGACCCGCGGCCCGTCGAACAGCCCGGCCCGGATCGCGTTGCGGATCGACAGGCTGATGCGGCCGGCATCGCCCGGCGAGCACAGCGCGGTAAACCCGGCGGCGGCGCATTTTTGCGCGAAAAACAGGCCGCGCAATGCCCGGAATTCGAGCGGGCTGTAAAGGTCGATGTCCTCCTCGCTCTTGGCGTTGCCATAGGCGAGGTGGGTGTGCACATCGATCAGCCCGGGCATGACAAACAGCTTTGAGTAATCGATCAACGGATCGTTGCGCCCCCGGCGCGGTGCCGCCGCCGTGGGCCCGACATAGTCGATCACCCCGGCCTCGTCGAAGACCAAGGTCTGCTCCCTGAGCGCCTCGTCGTCCTGTCCGGTAAACAATTGTCCGCAGCGCACAAAGGTTTTCATTGCCGCACTCCCATGGTCGCCATATCCCGAAATTATCGGCAAGCGCCGAGGCCGGCAATCGCTCGCCGCGGTTCGGGCCGGCTGCCGGCCGCATCGGTTCTCGGCTCGGTTGCTCGCGCCGGGTTTGCGCGTGTGTCTTTGAGGCGAGTCTTTGAGGCGAGCGGATTTGGCCCAACCCTGGGTTGGGGCGTTGTTGTCGTCGCTGTAAAATACAGCGAGTTTACAGCGAAAATCCGCCCTTAGGTTGAATATCCTCCTCGGCCAGCGAGACGGAGCCGGCGTCTACGCCGCAAGCTCGACGATGCCGGAGCAGCCGTCACCCGCACTCTATCCTAAATAAATTTCGTCGTCTGTGAACTCGCTCACATCGGAGCCTGGCACCGTTCGGTAAGGTTTTACGGCGAAATTCGGGCATACACGGGGCGGAAATGGCGGCACCTTCTGGACGAAAGACCCGCCTGGCTTTCTGGGAAGCCAATTCTGGGCGGCCGTAGCGCATTCGCCCCGACGACCGGCGCCGTGCCGACGCCGACCTGGTCCCTGTGACCGGCGTCGAGGACGGCACCGGGGCTTGCGGCGGAGCCGCCATCGCGGCGACCGGGCGCCGGCGCCGGCCAACGAATGCGAGCGTTGCGGTAAGTGCCGATGTTTGGCGATCGGCACCATCGCGTCGCAGTCGCGGTCAATGCGTTCGCCAATCTCGTGGCGCACGCGCGTGAGCGGCATATTCGCTGGCATCCGCGCTGGTCTTTGCTGCCGCCGGATTGGTTGGCGCCTTCGCCGGCCCGGTGAGCGCGCACCGGCCCGTCAATCTGGGGCGGCTTGGTCCGATCGGGCTCGGGGTCGGCTCGCTTTCCGGGTACTACGGGATCGGCGGCGGGTTCCTCGTGGTGCCCGGCCTCATACCCGGCAATGCGCATTGCGACAGGACGCGCCGGCCGGAGCATCGGCCAGCACGCGCCGGCAATCACATCAGAACAGAGGGGAATGGAGGAGCAGATGAACACACGCAACCCAAACCCGGCGGACGGCGCGCCGCGCCGGAATTTCTTTCGCCTCGCCGGGGCAACCATGCTTGGGCTCGCTGGCTTTGCGTCCGCGGCGTCGCGCGGGCAGGCCGCAACACCGCCGGCGGGCGACGGCCCGAACTGGCCTGGAAAACTCGCGGGACGGCATCGCCATGTGGTCGACGCCTACAGCGTCAACGGCGGCTTCCCGCTTTTATTCGCATCCACGTTCCTGCTCACCGATCCGGCGCCCGGTTCAGCGACGTCGGTCGTCATTCTGCGCTCTCAGGCCCTCGTGATCGCTGTCAACCATGCGGTGTGGGAGAAATACAAGATCGGCGAATCACTGAAGATCATCGATCCGGAGACCAAGGCTCCGGCGGTGAAGAATCCTTTCGTAAATCCAAAGCCGGGTGTTCTCGCATCGGACGATTCGGCCGTTGACCGGCTGCTCGGAAAGGGTGCGGTGTTCGGTGCCTGCAACCAGGCGCTGCATGGCCTGAGCAAACGACTGGCCGGCAACGCCGGCGTGAGCGCCGACGACGCGGCAAAGGAATGGGCGGCAAACCTGGTGCCGGGAATCACTCTCCTGCCCTCAGGGGTGTGGGGTCTGAACCGCGCACAGGAGGCCGGCTGCACCTATTGCGCGGGCGGCTGAAGACACGTCGCGCCCGCGCCCGGCCGAATCTGGGAGCGCTTATTCTCCGGCTCCGATCTTCAGGACCCCAGCTTAGCGCAGTGCCAGGCTTGCGTTATTCGCGCGTCAGTGGAACAAGCATCTGTTCGGGCAACGAACACGGGCGAAGGTCATCAGAGTAAGCCTTCGGCCGATTGCTCCGGTTGTTGCTCGATCGGCTCGCAACGGGTCGTCATCCGAAACCCTTTGTGCGAAAAGTCAAGATGTGAAGGCGGAACGGCTAAGAAGCGTCGACAGCGGCCGGACCAGACCCCCACGCAGGGGTTGGGCGGCGCGCGAAGATCGGGGTCAAATGCGGAACGAACCGATTGCCGGAGCGCTCGGCCGGCGCATTGGAGCCATACCTTTGAGCCGCCTTCGAGATTGTAGAACCGACAATCTTCGCGGGCCTTCTCTCCTCCTGCGGCGGGCGCTTGCCGGATTCCTGCTGATCGCGGGCGCGGGCGGGACCTCTCCGGCGCTTGCGCAAGACGCGGGAGCCGCAATCGCGGTGCACGGCACCGCGAGAGGCGCACCGCCCTGTGTCGTCTGCCATGGCGCGCATGGGGAAGGCATCGCCGCGAGCGGCTTTCCGCGCCTGGCAGGCCTCCCGGCAGCCTATCTCCGCGCCCAATTGAGCGCGTTCGCGGATGGGCAGCGCGAGAACGCGGTAATGGCGCCGATCGCCAAGCTTCTGAGCGCAGACGAAGAGCAGGCGGTCTCGCTCTACTACGCCGCTCTTCCGGCCCCCGAGCTTGCGAACGGCGCAGCGGCGTCCGCCGGGCTCGGCGCCCTACTGGCGCTTGATGGGCGCTGGTCCGCCAAGCTTCCGCCATGCGTTGCCTGTCACGGCCCCGGCGGGATCGGAGTCGGCGCCAGCTTTCCGCCGCTGGCAGGCCAGCCCGCCTCTTACCTCGAAGCACAGCTCGAGGCGTGGCGGCAGGTTAAGCGCCCGCCCGGCCCGCTGGGGCTGATGCAGGCGGTGGCCCGGCGACTTAGCCCATCCGATATCGCGGCCGTGTCGCAGTGGTTCGCGGCCCAGCCTGCTGGAGGCGGCCGATGAGGACGCCAAGCCTCGCCCTCGTTCTGGTCGCGGGCATCGCCCTGACCGGCGCGCCGGACTCCGCGCGCACGGATATGGCTCCGAAGGCGCCGGATCCCGCCATCCCCGACCGGAGCGCCACCTTCCAGCCGCCCGCAAAAGAGGCGATCCCGCCCGGCCCCTATGGCGACATGGTCAAGCTCGGCCGCGACGTTTTCCGCGAGACCGACAAATATGCGCGGCCTTTTGTCGGCAACGCGTTGCGCTGCAGCAACTGCCACCTCGATGCCGGCAGGCTCGCCGATTCGTCGCCGATGTGGGCGGCATGGGTGGCCTTTCCGGCGTATCGGGACAAGAACCACCACGTGAACACTTTCCAGGAGCGGCTGCAGGGCTGCTTCCGGTTTAGCATGAACGGCAAGGCGCCGCCCTACGGCGATAAAGTGCTGGTCGCGCTCGAAACCTATTCGGCCTGGCTCGCGCAGGGCGCACCGGTCGGCGCCAACCTGCCGGGCCGCGGCTATCCGAGGCTGAAAGATCCCCCGCTGCAGCCCGATTATGCGCGCGGCCGGATCGTCTATCAGCAGCATTGCGCGCTGTGCCACGGTCCCGACGGGGCCGGGCAATCGGCGGGCGGACAGGTCGTGTTCCCGCCGCTCTGGGGCGCCAATTCCTATAATTGGGGCGCCGGCATGGAGGGGGTCAACACGGCGGCCGCCTTCATCAAAGCGAACATGCCGCTCGGGCTCGGCGGGACGCTTTCCGATCAGGATGCGTGGGACGTGGCCTTGTTCGTGGACAGCCACGAGCGTCCGCAAGACCCGCGCTTTACCGGCGATGTCGGCGAAACGAGGCGGTTGTTCCACAACTCGCGCTGGTCGATGTATGGGCAAACCGTAGCGGGGCATGTGTTGGGCAGTGGCTTGACGCCGGCAGCACAGACCGGGGCGCAGAATTGAACGACGCAGTGGAATTAAATTTCGTGAAACCGGGCACAACCTTGCCCGGGTCCCGACCGGCGCGCCAAAAGCGACCTTAAAGACACTCTTGTTATTTCAACGTGTCATTACGCCGGGAAGAATGGCCGATCCCGAGGGTGTAGCGATCGAGGGCGCGCTCGCGCTGTCGCTCTCGACTGTGGCCTCGGGTCCGGCCGGCTGGGAGGGCGCGTAACCGCGCAGATCCGGCGCCGGCGCCGGTGGTCGCGGCGGCTCGCACCCGGTAGAATGGCGCTCGACGATGGTAGGCGGCGAGCGCGACCGAGGGAGGGGGCCGATGGCGGCAAATTACAGCATTTGTCTTGGCACCGCCGGCTGGGGTGTATGGCACAGCCCCGACGCCGGAAATTCGTGGACGCGCCATCGCGCACCCTTTCCGCTCAACAGCTGCATCCAGGCGCTGGTCGCCCATCCCAAAGAGGCGCAGACGGTCTATGCCGGGGGCGATACCGGGCTGTTTGTCAGCGATGACGGCGGCGCGCACTGGCAGCGTCTCGCCGCCGAGGGGGCGCTGCCGACGATCTGGTCGCTCGCCATCGACCCGGTTGATCCCGACATCCTGTTTGCCGGCACCCGCCCGGCAGGCATCTGGCGTTCGCGCGACGGCGGCCGGCAATGGCAGAAGCTGGCGGTCGATGTCGCCGAGAAATGCTCGATCGGCACCCCGTTCGTGACCAGTCTTGTCGTCGACCCTGACGACCATCGCCTGGTCTGGGCCGGGGTCGAGATCGACGGCGTCTTCCGCAGCGGCGATGGCGGCGAGACCTGGCAGCATCTCGACGGCGGTCTCTTCGACCCCGACATTCACGCCGTGGCGCTGGCTGCGACCCGGCCCAAGCGCCTGTTTGCCAGCACCGCCCGCGAAATGTTTGTCAGCGAGGATCTCGGCGACAGCTGGCGAGCGCTGGGCATCAGGGAGAAATGGCCCTTGCCCTATGCCCGCGGCATGGCGGTCAAACCCGACGACCCGGCTGTGCTTTACGCGGGCTGCGGCGAGACCACGACCGGCGAAACCGGGCATGTGCTGCGCAGCCGCGATTTTGGCGAGAGCTGGGAGGTGCTGGCGCTGCCGGCCAAGGCCAATGCCACGCTGTGGGGCCTTGCCACCCACCCGGCCGCGCCCGACCGCATCCTTGCCTTCAGCCTGTTTGGCGAGGTCTATGTCAGCGAGGATGCCGGCCCATCCTGGCGCAAGATCGCGCGCGAATTCGGCGAGATCCGCGCCGCGCTGTGGCTGCCCAACTGATTGAAGACACGCGGATCGAACCCGGACCGGCCCACTGCCGCGCGACGCCTTGAGCGCGGTGCTTTCTCGCAGCCGACCAAGCGACGGCACCTTCGACCGAACGCGGAGCGACCGGCCCCGCGTCCAATACGGGATGGTTTGGGGGTAAGAGCCGGCCGCTTCGCCCTCGCCCCGGCGGCGGCCCGGAAAACCGCATTGGCTGAGGCTCGATGCCCGCCTTGATTTCGCCGATCCGCCAAGATGCGGGGCGGGCACCAAGCGTCAGATTGGCACCTCAGTTGAGGTGATAGATCCGGGCGGCATTGCCGCCGGCGATCTTGACCTTCTCGTCTTCGGTGCAGTCCTTCAGAATATCCTCGATGATCTGGTGGCTGCGCGGGAAGGTCGATTCGACATGCGGGTAGTCCGAGCCCCAGAGCAGATTGTCGACCCCGATGATATGGCGGTGCGTATGCCCATCACGTCTTCCTGGAAGCCGGCAAAGACATTGCGATGGAAGTAGTCGCTCGGCAGCATGGCCTCCTTGAACCGGTAGCGCTCCTGCTGGACGCGCTGGGTATAGGTGTAGTCGATGCGGTCGAGAAAGTGGGGGATCCAGGATAGTTCGTGCTCGACGGTCCCGACCTGGAGTTTTGGATAGCGCTCAAAGACGCCGCTGAAGATCATGTCGGCCAGCGACATGCGCACCCAGTGGTCGGCATTGGCCAGGAATGAGTTGCGCACGCGGTTGCGGTCCTCGAGCGCAAAATCCTGACCGGGGCCCGGCCGATTGGTCGCAATGTGCATCCCCAAGGGAATATCGAGGTCCTGAGCCGCCGCCCATAGCGGCTCGTACATCGGATGGTCGTAGCCTTTGCCCTCGGGGGGATAGACGGTGATCATGCCGCCCGCCAATCCCATCCTGGCGCAGCGCTGCAATTCGGCGACGCCCTCCTGCACATCGTCCACGTTGATCATGGCGATGCCCTTGAGCCGTTTGGGGAACGCGGCACAGAACTCGGCGAGCCAATCATTGTATCCGCGAAACAGCTCCGACAGCAGGGCCGTGTCGGGCACGCTGTACATCAACAGACCGACGGTCGGATAGACGATGCTGACATCCACCCCATCGGCGTCCATGTCCTTGAGATGCTCCTCCGGGACGTAGCCGCCGCGCCGGACCCGATCAAAGGTCGTGGTCCGGACCATTTTCTCCGGCGCCTCAAAGCGCATGCCGGTCTGCGCGCCCGGGCTCAGTCCGATCACCCGGTGGCCGTCGCAAAACCACCAATCGCCATCATATTCGCGAACCAGTTGCGGGACCCGGTCCTTGAACGCCGGCCTGGCCCGGCTGGTCCACAGATCGGGCGGCTCGAACACGTGATTATCGGAAGAAATAACACGGTAATTTGCCATGATTTGACCCTCCCTGGTGGATGATGAGCACGAGCCCGGACACGCTGCGAGGCGACGCTCAGCAAGCTTACTATAACCCTTATAGGATTTTTGCCTATAGCCGCGCGAAGGTCATGCGCCGCGCGAGGCGGCCTATCCGCGAATGCGGGCGAGCGGACGTGCGGCTTTTGGGGCCGGCTAGGAATTGCCGATCAGCCGGGCGCGGATCTCGGACGAGGAGATGTCGAGGCGGAACCGGTGCGCGGGGATTTCAATAAACAGATCGGCATAGCGGCGCGGTACCGGGATGTCGCCGAGCGTGCGCACCCGCCCGGTCGCGTCGAGCCGCACCGCCACCAGAAAGCTGGCGCCGGAGCCGGCGATTTCCTCAAGCGCCAAATGCATGCGCGCCTCGTCGCAGCCGTAATAACGGGCCCCGAACAGCCGCTCTGCGGTGTCTGCGCCGACGACAAAGGTCGCTCCAGGAAACAGCCGCGCCTTTTCGACAAAAGTCGGGGCCCGGGTCAGTTCGACCGGCGCTTTCCAGGCGAATTGCGTCAGCCGGCGGCGGACCGTCGCGCTTTCGAGCGGCGGCTTGTCGACATTGGCGACAGAGATCTCGAAGGCCACGGGCTGCTGCCGCAATTCTTGGGCGACCCGCGCCAGCAGCACATGCCCGGCATGCAGCGGGTTGAACGAACCCGGGAACAGGACCACCGGCGGCGGCGCCGACAGCAGGATCTGGCCGTCGGGCTCGATGGTGACACGATTGAGTTCGCCCGCGACGAGCTGATCGAGCGCATCGGCGGTGCCGATGACCGCCTCGGCGTAAGGCTCGTCCGCAGCGAACAGGCTTTGCGGCGATGGTGCGGCAACCCCGCAGGCGCGGGCCAGCCACAAGATGATCGCCCGCGACACCAAATCTTCTTCTCCGGCGCGGTCGCGGCGGCCTTTGGCCAAGACGCAGCTGCAATGGGCGATCCCGGCGGCGTTGGCGAAGGCGATGTGAAAACGGTGCTCGCCGCGGCGCGGGCGGTCGCTGATCAGCGCCGCCGTCGCCCCGAGGCCGACCGGATCACTGCCGGGCGCCGCCAGCCGGGCGGCGCGGGCCCGCGCGGTTCGCGCCATCGCGATCGCGGTGTCGGCGCTGCAGGCCTGGGCCGGGGCAAAGCCGAGAAACGTCGCCAGCGCCTGCTCGTCGTAGGGAACCTGCGCCTCGACCAGCAGCCGTGAACCGCCGGGAACCCGCAGCAGCTCGCCGATCGCGCCGCTGCCGCCGCCGGTGATCGCCAGCGCCGCCTTGCGCCCCGAGGCGTGCAAACCCGAGATCAATTGCTGCCACACGGCGTCCGACGGGGTCATGGTCTGGGTCGTTGCAAGCCGAACAATGCCGGGCCAGCGTGGGAGACAGGTCGGGTCGTGTCAACAGCGCAGCGGCGCGTCGGCGGCGCAGCCGAACGGCGATACAATGGCCCGAGCGGACCGCCGCCACCGCTCGGATGAGGATACGAGGATGAAGCAACCCAACCGGATCAAAAGCGCCATGCGGGCCGGCCGCAAGGCCTATGGCTACAACCTGTCCTTCCCCTCGCCATGGGTGATCGACATTCTCGGCAAGCTCGACTTCGACTTTGTCTTTATCGACGGCGAGCACGGCCCGTTCGGCCTCGACCAGCTCGAGGAGCTGTGCCGAACCGCCGAACGCCACACTGTGACGCCGATCGCGCGGGTGCCGGATATCGGCTCGTCGACCATCCTGCGTTTTCTCGATCGCGGCGTCATGGGCATTGTCGGGCCGCACATCGCCACCGCCGCGGACGCCCGCCAGCTGGTCCGGGCGTGCTGTTTTGGTCCGCTCGGCGAGCGCTCCTTCGGGGCCAATCGCGGCACCGATTACAATGCCGGGATCGCCGACAAGGCGGCCTATTATCGCGAGGCCAACGAGCAGATGCTGGTCTGCGCGTTGCTGGAAGATCGCGCTGTTATTGACAATCTCGACGCCATTCTCGCGGTGCCGGGCATCGATCTCTACAGCATTGGCCCCAACGATTTCGCCCAGAGCCTCGGCTATCCGGGTCAGCCCGAGCACCCCGAAGTCGTCAGGACAATGGACGAGATCGCCCGGCGCATCCGCCAGGCCGGCCGGCGGATGCAGGCCGATGTGATGCAAGGGGCATGGGTCAGCGACATGCTGCTCGCGGCTGGCCGCGGTATTCTGCCGGCCTAGGGCGAGCGGACCCGCGACACTGCTCGCCCGGCGCCGATGCCGCCCGCGATCTCGCGCGAGCCCGCGATCGTCTGCCGCGGCTGGGCCACGACGCGGCCAAGAAGGGCGGGCGGCTTGCGCACCTCCCGCCTTCGCACCCGCAATAGCGAGCCGCTGCGGCCCGGTGTGCGGGCGCTCAGACCTGCTGCGGCCGGTCGCCGTAAGGGTGGGTGATGATTTCCAT
>JAJPIH010000348.1 GCA_021324875.1 Alphaproteobacteria bacterium | reverse complement strand
TCTGGTCGCGGCCGCGCTCGGCGCCGGACGCGGTGAAGATCGGGGTCAGCACGATGACGACGATAAAGTTGACGACCAGCGAGGCGAAAGCGGCATAGGTCGGGATCGTCAACCCGGCGAGATGCAGCGGATAGATCGGCTTGAATTGCTGCGAGGCGGCCATCGCGGTGCCGGCGACAATGCCGGCGAGCCAGCCCAAAAACAGCGCCCGGTCATGAAACCAGCGCGTGTACAGCCCGACGATGACCGAGGGCAAGGTCTGGATGATCCACACCCCGCCGAGCAGCTGCAGCTGGATCGCGTATTGCAGCGGCAGGCCGAGGATAAAAACCAAGGCGCCGAATTTGACGATCAGCGATACGAGCTTGGCCATCCGCGCCTCGTCGGCGGGGCTGCACTCGGGGCGCAGAAATTCGCGATAGACATTGCGCGTCCACAGGTTGGACGCGGCGATCGACATAATTGCCGCCGGCACCAGCGCGCCGATCGCGATCGCGGCAAACGCCACCCCGGCGAACCACGATGGGAACATCGCCAGGATCAATGCCGGAACCGACGCATTCGGCCCGTATTGGCGGATCAGCGGGGCAAATTGCGGCGCCTTGGCGACGCCGGCGGCAAGCGCCATAAATCCGAGCAGTGCGATCAGGGCCAGCAGGAACGAATAGGCGGGCAGAAACGCGGCGTTGCGGCTGATCGCCTCGCGGTTGCTGGCCGACAACACCCCGGTCACCGAATGCGGGTAGAGGAACAGGGCCAGGGCCGAGCCAAAGGCCAAGGTCGCATAGGCGCTGTAAAGACCCAGGCTCGGCCCTTGCGGCGCCGGCAACAGCAGCTTGGCCGCCGGAACCGCGGCAAAAACCTTGGCTTAGCCGCCGAGTTGCACCGGGATCGCGACGATCGCCACAATCACCGTCACCCAGATCAAGACGTCCTTGACGATCGCGATCGCAGCCGGCGCCCGCAAGCCGCTCGTATAGGTGAAGGCGGCCAAGATCACAAACGCGATGACCAGCGGCAGGTCGCCGGCAAGCCCGCCGCCGCCGATCCCAAGCGCGGCAATCACCACCTGAATGCCAACCAGCTGCAGAGCGATATAGGGCATCGTCGCCACAATGCCGGTAATCGCCACGGCAAGCGCCAGCCATTTGTTGCCATAGCGGCCGCGCACGAAATCGGCGGCGGTGATGTAACCGTGCCGGCGCGCCACCGACCACAGCCGCGGAAACACGACAAACACAAACGGATAAACCATGATCGTATAGGGCACGGCGAAAAAGCCGAGCGCCCCGGCGCCAAACATCAACGCCGGCACGGCAATAAAGGTGTAGGCGGTATACAGGTCACCGCCGAGCAGAAACCAGGTGATAAGGGTTCCAAAGCGACTGCCGGCAAGGCCCCATTCGTGAAGCAAATCGAGATCGCCGCGCCGCCAGCGAACGGCGACAAAGCCGAGCACCGTGATCAGGGCAAACAACAAGACAAAAACGGCAAGGGCGGGCCAGTTGATCGGCATGGTGCTCTACCGCTCACGACTTCTGCCGGGTGGCGTAGTACACGATCAGAGTGAGGCCGGCTCCGATCGGGATCCACAACAGCTGGTACCAATAAAAAAACGGGATGCCGCCCCATTGCGGCTCGACCCGGTTGTAGCTCGACACCCAAAACATGGCGACGAACGGCAGCAGCAGGAGCAGGTACCATAGCCGTGTCGTCCCGCCTTGCGGCGGCTTGAGTTCCATAGGCGATCTCCCCGGCAGCCGCTCAGGCGCGGCGTATCTTGCGTTAGGCTCGATTTTGTTCAAATGGACGCGGCTTGTAAACGGACCAGGTTCGGGCCGGCCGGGGCCACCGGGCAGTGGAGCCTTTTCCTCCCCCCCAAAGCCCGTTAGTGTCGGCGCGGCGCGCCCCGGACGCGCCGCTGCGGCAAGGGGAGCCTGTGGAACAGCGCAATCTCGGGATATCGGGTCTCAAGGTTTCGGCGGTCGGGCTCGGCTGCAACAATTTCGGCGGCCGCATCGATTTTGGCGCGACCCAGGCGGTCGTGCACAAGGCGCTCGACCTCGGCATCACTTTTTTCGATACCTCCGACACCTATGGCGACCCGTGCGGCGCGGCCGAAACCTATCTCGGCCAAATTCTCGGGCCGCGTCGCAAAGACATTGTGCTGGCGACCAAATTCGCGCGGCCGATGGATGCTTCCGGGCGGGCGGAGGGGGCCTCGCGGCATTACATCATCAGCGCGGTCGAGGCGAGCCTGCGCCGGCTTGGCACCGATTGGATCGATCTCTACCAGCAACACCAGCCCGACCCCTCGACGCCGATCGAAGAAACCCTGCGCGCTCTCGACGATCTCGTGCGCCAGGGCAAGGTGCGCTATCTCGGCTGTTCGACCCTGCCGGCGTGGCAGGTTGTCGAGGCGCAATGGACCGCGCGCCACTTCAATCTCAATCATTTCATTTGCTGCCAGGAAGAATACAGCCTGTTGGCGCGCGACCTCGAAACCGACATGCTGCCGATGATCGAGGCTTATGGGTTGGGGTTGATCCCGTTCCGTCCGCTCGCCGATCGGCTTCTGACCGGCAAATACCGGCGCGGCGCGCCGCCGCCGACCGGTACGAGGCTTGCCTCGACGCCACGCGCGGCGGACCGATACCGCGGCGAGACGGTGTGGCAGCAGATCGAGCGGCTCGCCGGCTTTGCCGCCGAGCGCGGCCACACACTGATCGATCTCGCTTTCGGCTGGCTCCTGAGCCGGCCGCCGGTGGCGAGCGTGATCGCCGGCGCCACCCGGCCCGAGCAGGTCGAAAGCAATGTGCGCGCCGCCGGGGCGTGGCGGCTCAGCGCCGAAGAATTCGCGACGGTCGAGCGGCTGACAGCGTAGTTCACCCCCAAACAAAGGAGCAAGGGTCATGGAAATTCGGCTGGATGGGAGAAGCGCCCTGATTACCGGCGGCAGCATAGGGCTGGGACTGGCGATGGCCGAGCGCTTTGCCGCTTCCGGCGCCGATGTTGCGATCGTGGCGCGCAGCCCCGAGACCTTGGCCGAGGCCAAAAGACAGGTCGAGAAGGGCGCCAAGGCCAAGGTCGCCGCGATCAGCGCCGACGTCGCAAAGGCGGCCGATATCCGCCGCGCCTATGACGAGGCGATGTCGGCTTTCGGCAAGATCGATATCTTTGTCAATAATGCCGGTCAGTCGACCCGCGGCCCGTCCGAAGAAATCACCGACGAGATGTGGCAGGCCGATCTCGATCTCAAGCTGTTTGCCCAGATCCGGTTTTCGCGGCTGGTGTTTCCGCAGATGAAGCAGCGCCGCTGGGGCCGGATCATCGCCGTGCTCAACATCGGCGCTAAGGCGCCGGGCGCCGACAGCGCCCCGACCTCGGTCAGCCGGGCGGCGCAGATGGCGTTCACCAAGGTCTTGTCGCACGAAGGCGCACCGCACAACGTGCTGGTCAACTCGCTGCATGTCGGGGTCATTGTCAGCGACCAGATCCGGCGACGTTACGATCGTGAGCGGCCCAAAGTCGGCTTTGAACAATACGTGGCCGAGGCCGGGCGCGGGGTGCCGATGGGCCGCATGGGACGCGCCGAGGAATTCGCCAATATCGCCTGTTTCCTCGCCTCCGATGCCGCCTCTTACGTCACCGGTTGCGCCATCAACGTCGACGGCGGACGCTCGCCGGTGGTCTGAGCGGCCGCCGCGAAGCGGCACTGGCGAGGCGTCGGGGCGCGCGCTCGGGAGCGGGCCGTCTCGGGCCGCAACCGCGCCCCGCCGGTACCGACGGCGCGCGGTCGCGCAACGGCGCCGGCTTACGGCAAGTAATAGGCGAACACGACCGGGGAGACGAAAGCCCAAGTCTCGATAAACGTCGAGCGGTCCGGCTTGCGGCCGAGCTCTTCCATCGCCCCCAGCAGACGGAACCAGTTCAGCACCTCGTGCTGGCCGCTATCCTCGATCTCGTCGGTCGTATAATTGTGCCACAGCGCGTAATCGCCCTTGCGGAGCGCGTCGTAAAGCCGCCGGTCGGCCGCGACGTCAGGCCACAGCTGGTAATTCTTTTCGGTCAAGAACGAATGCGACCAGCTCGACGAGGCGACGAGCGCGGTGCGCCACGGGCTTTGCGCCATGACCCGGGCAACCGCGGCGCCCACCGCCATGCAACGCCCGGGATTGGGCGAAGGCGGGTCGAGATTGCGGATGTCGTTGCGCAGCGCCAGCGGCAGCCGCAACCCGCGCGCGGCATTGACCCGGCGTCCGTAGCAATTCACCGAAAACGGCACCAGCGGATAGTCAAAGCCGCGGCGGTCGTCGTCGAGCAGCAGGATCGTGTTTTCGAACGCATGGCCGAGCGGATGATGCAGCGGCTGGTAGGCGTAGGCGATGTCGACGCCGCTCTCGATCAGCCCGCTCGCCAGGTATTTGCCGGCGGCACGGTGGCCGCGCAGGCGAAACGTCTGGTCAGCGGGCTCGCCCCATGGATTGTCGGGGGTGCGGCGATGCTTCCACGGCTGGATGTCGCGATCCTCATAGGCCAATACGGCAAAGGGCGGAACGATGTCCTCTTTGAAGTTTTCGTACTGGTCGTCGCCAAACATCACCACGACATCGGGTTTGAAATCGTCGAGCGCCCGGCGCGCCTCGGCGAAATGACGGCGATAGACCTCGCGCGCCCGCGCCGCCGCCGCCGCACCCCAATCCTCACCCAACTCCTCGCGCAACGGCGCCGGCCAGTTGGCCGGATCCTTCATCGCCGCCGGCATGTCGGGGTCGGCGAGCGCGGTGCGCATCATGCCGGTCCAGTCTTCGTTGCGGCGCAGCATCAGCGGCCGGTGCGTACATCCCAAACCGAGAATTTCGGCCATTTTCTTCCTCCCTCTCCCCTTTGGTTTGCGTTTGATTGCCCGCGCGACTCGTGCGCCGCCACAGGCTCATCCGCGGAAGGCGCGGCGTGGAGCGCGGGTCTTTAAGCAGAAACCGGCCAAATCGGTGGCCGTGACCCGCGCTGTACGCCCTTCTTAGGCGGTTGTCGCCGGCGCCGGGGTTGCGCCTCGCGTGCCGCTCGGCGGCGCCCGCCCCGTCGTCGCCGCAACCCGCCACTCGCCACGCCGGTCCGCTACCGGCGCTCTTCGATCGGAATGTAGTGCCGCTCGTCGGAGCCCATGAACAACTGTCGCGGGCGCATCAGCTTGGCGTCGGTGTCTTCGAGCATCTCCTGCCATTGCGCGACCCACCCGACCGTGCGCGCGATCGCGAACAATGCGGTGAACATGGAGGTCGGGAAGCCAATGGCTTTCAAAATGATCCCCGAATAGAAATCGACGTTGGGATACAGTTTTCGCGTGATGAAATAATCGTCGCTTAGCGAGATCTTTTCCAGCTCCATCGCCAAATCGAGCATCGGATCATTCTTGATGCCCAGTTCCGCCAACACTTCGTGGCAGCTGTCGCGCAATACCCGGGCGCGGGGGTCGTAGTTTTTGTAAACGCGGTGACCGAAACCGTATTCGATTTCGCTCTTTTCTTTTACCTCACGGATAAATTCGGGGATGTTCTTCTTGTCGCCGATCTTGGCGAGCATCTTCAGCACCGCCTCGTTGGCGCCGCCATGCGCCGGGCCCCACAGCGAGGCGATGCCGGCGGCGATACAGGCAAATGGATTGGCCCCGCTCGATCCGGCATTGCGTACGGTCGCGGTCGACGCGTTCTGCTCGTGGTCGGCGAGCAGGATGAAGATGCGGTCGAGCGCACGCGCCACCACCGGGTTGACCTTGTACTCTTCGCACGGTACGGCAAAGGTCATCCGCAGAAAGTTTTCGGCGTAGCCAAGAGAATTGTCGGGGTAAATAAATGGTTGGCCTTGGGAATACTTGTAGGCCATGGCCGCGATTGTCGGCATTTTGGCGATCAGACGATAGGACGCGACCATTCTTTGATAAGGATCATGAATATCGGTCGAATCATGATAAAACGCCGACAGCGCCCCGACCACGCCACACATCACCGCCATCGGATGGGCATCGCGCCGGAAGCCCTGGAAGAACGAGCGCAACTGTTCGTGCACCATCGTGTGGTGGGTGATGTCGTGGACGAATTGCGCCTTCTCTTTTGCGGTCGGCAGTTCGCCGTTGAGCAGCAGATAGGCGACTTCGAGGAAATCGCTCTTTTCGGCCAATTCCTGGATCGGATAGCCGCGATACATCAAGATCCCTTCGTCGCCGTCGATATAGGTGATGCTCGAGCGACAAGCGGCGGTGGCCATAAACCCGGGGTCGTAGGTGAAACAGCCCATCTGGGTGTAGAGCCGCCGGATGTCGACGACGCGGGGCCCGACCGTCCCGTGCAGGACGGGCAACTCGACCGATTTGCCGGTGTCGTTGTCGGTGAGGGTCATGGTTCCGGCCGTCAGATTGTTCCCGTCCATTGTCGCGCCTCTCCTTGCCACGCTCGCGGGCGATACCCGAATTCGAGCGCCGAAAATAGTACCCGCCGTCCCCCTTGGCAAACGTTCGCAAGTGCGAAACGGCGCCCGCGTCAGTCGGCCCTCGAAACCGCGGCGGTGATCCGTTCCAGCGTGTCTTGTCGGCCCAGCACCTCCATGACGAAAAAGAGGCCGGGTGAGGCCGTCGTTCCGGTCAGCGCCGCGCGCAGCGGCTGAGCGAGGCTCGCGAGCTGAACGCCATGCGCGGCGGCAAAGCTGCGCACCGCCCTCTCCAGCGCCGGCGCCTGCCAGTCGCCCGCGCGCAGCACCGGAACCAGCGCCGCGAGCAGCGCCCGCGCTTCCGGGGTCAGCAATTTCGCCGCCTTGGGGTCGATCGCCAGCGGCGGCTTTGCCACCAGAAAGCGGGCATTGGCGGCAAGCTCGACCACGGTTTTGGGGCGTAGTTTGAGCTCGGGCATCGCCCGCAATAACCGCTCGCGTTCGGCCACGTCGAGCCGGCGATCCATGGTCTTCTCGAGTTCGGTTGCGACAAGCGCCACAAGGCGCTGATCCTCGGCCATGCGGAGATAATGCCCGTTCAGGTTGCCGAGCTTCGCGACATCGAACCGCGCCGGAGCGCGCCCGATCGCGTCGAGGACGAACCATTCGATCGCCTGCGCGGTCGAGATGATCTCGTCGTCGCCATGGCTCCAGCCGAGCCGCAACAAGTAGTTGCGCAGCGCCTCCGGCAAATAGCCCATCTCGCGGTAGGCCTCGACGCCCAGCGCCCCGTGGCGCTTCGACAATTTGGCGCCGTCGGGACCGTGGATCAGCGGCACATGGGCAAATTCCGGCACCGGCCAGTCGAGCGCCCGATAGATCTGCGTCTGGCGGAAGGCGTTGTTGAGGTGGTCGTCGCCGCGGATCACATGGGTGATGCCCATGTCGTGGTCGTCGAGTTCGCTGTTGGCGACGGTGACTTCGCCCTGGACATGGTCGTGGATCGTCGTCGCACCGGTCTGCGGCGCCTTGAGCCGGATCGCCGGCGCCACCCCGGGCGGGGCCTGCGCCGGGTCGCGGTCGCGCCAGGTGCCGTCGTAGCGCACCGACCGCTTTTCGGCCCGCGCCTTCTCCCGCATCGCCGCCAGTTCGGCCGGCGTGCAAAAACAGTAATAGGCGCGGCCCTGGCCCAACAATTGCCGAGCCACCGCGGCATGCCGCTCGGCCCGGGCGAATTGGTAGACGACCTCGCCGTCCCAGTCGAGACCGAGCCATTCGAGCCCATCGATGATCGCATCGATCGCTTCCGGGGTCGAGCGCAGGCGGTCGGTATCCTCGATGCGCAGCCGGAAGACGCCGCGGTGATGGCGGGCAAACAGCCAGTTGAACAGCGCGGTGCGCGCCCCGCCGATATGCAGAAACCCGGTCGGCGACGGCGCGAAGCGGACGGTGACGGTCATGGGCTGCAAAATAGGGGCGAAAGGCGGTCGGGCCAATATCGCCGGCGCTCCGCCAAGCGCCGCGCCCCGCTACGATCGCGACCGTGCGCGGGCAGCAGCGGCTGGGGTGTTTCGAGGCGGGTCGCTCCCATTCGCCGGTCGCCCCCGCGAAGGCGGGGGCCCGTGTCGTGGCATGTGGCTCGCCCTGGACGTTCGTCTCAGCGGGCGGGCATAACGACGTAAGAACGGATCAACCGTCAAATTCGCAAGACCAGCGATCCGGCCGCTTGGCATAGGCCGCACCGCGCTCCTCAGCCGGGTGCGAGCGTCGTGAAGGCAGGCCGCGCGGAAAACCGGGCTACGTCGTGGGAGAGTACAATTTCTCTTCGACGATGGCAGAGCCGGCGAGCTCGTCCAGCTCGCGTTTGACCGCGCTGCGCCGATCGTTGGACATGTAGACGCCGCGGGCGAGCTGGATAAACCGTTCGCCGAAATCGTGCACCGCCTCGCAGGCGCGGATCCGATCCTCGATCTCCCACAGCGCCTGATTGATCAAACGCAGCTCCGCCACCAATTCGCCGGCGCGGGGCGGAAGATCGGGAAAGCGGGCAAGAGCGGCGGTCAACAGATCGAGTTGCGCGCGGATATTGCCGGCCCGGTGCCGGTCGCCGATCCGTTCGCGCTTGATTTCCAGTATCGTGATCTTGTCGATCAGCTCGCCGAAAGAAACGGGAACGGGCACCGTCCCCGGCGGCGCGACCGCGGATGGATCGGGGCTGCGCCGGGGCTGCCGAGCGAGGAGTTCGCGAGCCGGTCCTTTTGACGCTTGCATGCGCATCAGTTCACCAGCGATCCGTTGAAACACCTCGTCCCAATCCGTCCGGCGGCGCTGACGGAAGAGCCGGGCGGTGGGATACCAGGGCGTATCGTCACGATCGATCATCCACCGCCAATCGGACACGTGTTCGAGGACGATCCATGCCGGGCGGCCGAGCGCGCCGGCGAGATGGGCGGTGGCGGTATCGCATGAGATCACCAAATCGAGGTTCATCATCACCGCGGCGCAGTCGATGAACGCATCTTCACCGCTGTCGAATGGCTCGCCCAAGGTTACCACCCTCATGCCGGGCGGCAGATTTTCGAGCTCATCGATTCCATCATATTTCTGCAAGCTGATCAGGGTCAGACCGGGGATATCGCAGAGCGGGGCAAAAGCCCGCAACGGGATCGAGCGGCTTTCCCGGGTCTTGCCATGCCAGACGATGCCGACCCGCAAGCCGCGGCTGGGCAGGCGTCTTGCCCAGGCGCCTACCAGATCCGGCTCGGCGAACAGATAGGGCGTGTCTGGCGGCAGGCTTTCGGGGGTTAGCCCCAGCACGTTCGGCACGCTCATCAGCGGCAGCTGCGCGTCGAATGCGGGCAACGGCGCCCCGCGGGGAATGACCTTGGTGTTCCGCAGACAGCTGAGCAGCCGCGCCAGGGCGGGCTGAACTTCGAGGACGACTTCGACGCCCTGGGCCGCAACAGCGCTTGCCAAGCGCGAGAACTGGATCGTGTCGCCGAACGCTTGCTCAGAATAAAGCAGCAGCCGCCGCGGGAGCGGGCCGCCCTTGGTCCATTCCGGGCCCGGCAGCGAACGGCTGGCCCAGCTCTCGTGCCGTCGGCGCCATTCATAGGCCGGCCAACCCTCGGTAAAACGGCCGGTCAGCAACAGCAAGAAAGCGCGGCTGACCTGACAGTCAGGAAAATCGGCGCGCAAAGCGAGGGCCCGATCATAGCTTTCCATGGCCTCGCGGAACCGGCCGAGTTCCTGCAGAGCATTGCCGCGGTTGTTCAACGCTTCGGGATAGCGCGGGTTGAGTGCGAGCGCTTGGTCGAAATTATCCAGGGCTTCAACAACGCGCCCCAGTTCCCGCAATGCGACGCCGCGATTGCTGTAGGCTTCGGCATAATCGGGCTTCAGCGCCAGCGCCCGGTCAAAGCTCGCCAGCGCCTCCGCGAATTGTTCGAGCGCCCGAAGCGCGATCCCGCGGTTGTTGAGCGCTTCGGCATAGTCCGGTCGCAGCGCCAGGGCGCGGTTGTAATTCTCCAACGCCTCCTCGAGACGGCCGAGCTCCTGGAGCGTGTTGCCGCGATTATTGAGCGCCTCGGCATAGT
>JAJPIH010000437.1 GCA_021324875.1 Alphaproteobacteria bacterium | reverse complement strand
CTCGTTGGGCTTGAAGGCGGCGAATTTGAACGGGCCGGTACCGATCGGGTGGCGGCGCATCTCGGCGGGCGAGACATGACACGGATAGACCGGCGACATGCCCGAGGCAAGCAGCATCAAAAACGCCGGCTGCGGACGTTTCAGCACAAAAACGGCGCTGTCTTCGCCCCCGGTCGTGACCTCTTCGAGGTTGCGGTACCAGGCTTTGCGCGGATTGAGCCGCAATTTTTCCGCCGATTTGCCGGTCAGCAGGTCCCAGGTGCATTTGACATCCTTGGCGGTGAAGGGCTGGCCGTCATGCCATTTGACACCGTGGCGCAGCTTGAAAGTCAGGCGCGTGTAATCCTCGTTCCATGACCAGTTTTCCGCGAGATCGGGAATGATGAATTCCGAGCGGTTCTGCTTTTCGTCCTGCCTGAACATGACGAGGTTGTTGAAGACGCCCATCATCGGCGCCACCGTCGAGATGGTCGCCTCCTCGTGGATCGACATGCTCGCCGGGCTGTCGCGATGATAGAGCTTGAGTGTGCCGCCTTTCTGCTGGGCCAATCCCGGGCCGTAGCTAATGATGGTTAAAAAAACGCCTGCCAGCGCCAACCCGCGCCAAAAGTTCGGCATCGCCCGCCTCCACTGCTCAACGGCAGGGCAAATTAAGCCAGCGGGCGTGGAGCTTACAAGCCACTGAAAGCGGATCTGCAAAAGCCGCCGGAGCCGGGCCGAGCCCGTGCCGCACCGGCAATCCCGCTGTCGCCGCGGCGCCCCACGGCCGCCGGCCCACCCGCGACGCCGCCCGTTCAGCGGCAACGATCGAGGGAGCCGGCGCCGCCGGCGTCAGTCTTCGGCCCGGACCTTTACATATGAACCCGGAGCATTCTCGATCGGCGTCAGCTTGCCGTCGCCCGGCTGGCGCGCCGGCACCTCGCCGCCGGCGTATTGGGCGACCCATTGCTCCCACAATGGCCACCACGAGCCGGCATGTTCGGTGGCGCCGGCAAGCCATTCCTCGGGGGTCGGCGGATTGTTGTCGTTGACCCAATGGCCGTAGCGCCCGCCCGGCGGATTGACGACGCCCGCGATGTGACCGGAGGCCGACAAGACAAACTTCACCGGCCCTTTGTAGAGCCGCGTTGCGGCATAGGTTGAGCGCCACGGCGCGATGTGGTCCTCGCGCGTGGACAGGATGAAAGCCGGCGTTCTGATCTTGCCGAGATCGATCGGCACCCCGGCGAGGGTGATGCCGCCCGGTTTCACCAGCAAGTTTTCCTGGTACATTTTACGCAAATAAAAACTGTGCATCGCCGCCGGCATGCGCGTCGAATCGGAATTCCAGTAAAGAAGATCGAACGGAAACGGCGATTTGCCCAAAAGATAGTTGTTGACCACAAACGACCAGATCAAATCGTTGGCGCGCAACATGTTGAATGTCGTCGCCATGTCACGGCCTTCGAGATAGCCCTTGGCGTTCATACGCTCTTCCAGCGCCGAGAGCTGCTCCTCGTCGATGAAAACCGAAAGCTCGCCGGCCTCGGCAAAATCGACCATCGTGACAAAGAAGGTGGCGCTTTTGATGCGATTGTCGTGCTTGGCCGCCATATAGGCGAGGGTGCAGGCGAGCAAGGTGCCGCCCAGGCAATAGCCGATGACATTGGCCTCGCGCTCGCCGGTCGCCTGTTCGATCGCGTCCAGCGCCGCCAGCGGCCCCTCCAACATGTAATCGGCAAAAGTTTTGGCCGCGAGATGCTCGTCCTGGTTGACCCATGAAATCACAAAGACCGTATGTCCCTGTTCGACGGCCCAGCGAATGAAGGAGTTATCGGGTCTCAAGTCGAGGATATAAAATTTGTTGATCCATGGCGGGATGATCAGCAATGGCCGGCGTTTTACAAGTTCGGTCGTCGGCGAATATTGAATAAGTTGCATCAGGTCGTTTTGAAAGATGACCTTGCCCGGGCTGACGGCAATGTTTTCGCCGACCCGGAACGCTGCCATGTCGGTCATCTTGATGGCCAGCCGACCCTTGCCGCGCTCGAGATCCTCGAGCAGGTTCTTTAACCCATGCAATAGGTTCTCGCCCCGGCTTTCGATCGTCGCGCGCAGAACTTCGGGGTTGGTCATCACGAAATTCGACGGGGCGAGCGCATCGACAAATTGGCGCGTATAAAAATCAACCTTGCGCGCCGTACGCTCGTCGATTCCTTCGACTTCGCGCACCGTGTTTTGCAGCCAGCGCGCGGTCAGCAGATAGCTCTGCTTGATAAAATCGAACAGCGTGTTGTCGTCCCAGGCCGCGTCGCGAAAGCGTCGATCGCCGCGCGCCGGTTCGATGACCGGCTCGGACCGGCCGCCGAGAAAACGCTGCGCCGTGCGCTGCCACAGGGTCATGTAATCGTTCCACAGCGACAGCTGAGCCTGCACCAAGCGTGACGGATCCGACATCATTCGCGCCGTCATCTCAAAGAATGCGGCACCGATCGCCAGCGGGCTGGCCATGCCGATCCCGTCCTCCGGGTGCTGGCGATTCAAAAACTCGGCTACCAGTCGCTGGCTTTTTTCCGCGATTTCGCCGATCTCGCGAGCCATGTCTTGCGCGTCTGTGGTCGGGTCCGCCGGTTGCGGCTTGTTCGCCGAAGTGCTTTGGTCCGGATGGCTCCGGCTGTCGTCGTTCATCGTCGTTTCCTCGCCCGACCGGCCCAGCCGCCGCCAGAAATATGCGCGCCGAGGCCCGGCTTTGGCTGCCCGTCTTTCGCCGGATCAAATGTAGTGACGCGGCGGGTCCGATCGAATACACCAGCGACGAGCAAACCAGCGTCGCGGCGAACCGGCGGCACACCGCGGTTCGCGGTGCGGCGCCGTCGGTCGGTCGGGTTAATGGAACGATGCCAGCACTGCCGTCGCCGCCGGGGCGGCGTCATCAGCGGGCTCGACGCGGCGGCGGCGTTGCTGTTGGCGGTGGCCGGGTGCAGTCCGATCGAGGCCTATCGCCATTGGATCGGGATCAGCGCCAACGATCCGAACCCGGCCACGACCCCCAACACCAAGAACCTGTTGGCGGGTGACGCGCGCAGCTACCCGAACCTCGCCACGGTGCCGCCGCCACCGAGCGGCGAGCTGACCACCGCCGAACTCGACAAGCTGACGCAAAGCCTGATCGCCGAGCGCAGCCGCGCCAAAGACGTCAGCGAACATTTCAACACGCCGACCGCCAATACCGGCCCGCCCCCGCCGCTGCCGCCGCCGCCGCTCGAACCGCCGGGGCTGGCGGCGCCGGGACAACCGCCGCAGGCCGGACCGCCGCCGGCGACGTCCAACCCTGCCGCCCCCAAACCCGCCGCCCCCCCGGCCGGCACCGCCAAAGTCGCCGCGGCCGGCGCCGCCGCCAAATCCGGCAGAACATTCGAGCCCTTCGACCAGGGTAAGACCAAACAGCCGCCCGAACCCGGCCCGATGGAATCGAGCCTTCAGCCGCCGCAAATCGCGCCGCTGCCGCAAGCCGAAGCGGCCCGGCCGGCACCGCCGCCGCCGCGCGAATTGTCGCTGCCGGCGGGCGGCGCGGCTGCGCCTGCGGGACAGGTCGCGCATCTTCCGCCGGCACCGCCGACCCCGCCACTGCCATCGGCGCTCGCTTCGGCCAATTTCCAACCGGCGCCGCCACCACCGCAATTGCCGCCGCCGGCGCCGGTGCGCACCGCCAAAACCGAGACCGGAAAGCCGGCCAAGCCCGCCCCACCGGTGCCGAGTTTCGCCAAAATCGGCGATATCGAATTCGCCGGCGCCGCAACCGCGCTGAGTGAGGCCGACCGGCAAACTCTGGAGCGGATCGCGGCGCGCTACCGGGCGCGGCCGGGCGCCGTGCGCGTTGTCGGCTATGCCGGAATGGGCGGTTCGGGCAACGAGCAGCTCGACGCCTATCGTACCGCCCTGACCCGCGCCGAGGCGGTCGCCGCCGGCCTGCGCCAGGCCGGGATTCCGGCCGCCAAGATCGCGGTCGAAGCGGCGCCGGCGGACAGCTCGAGCGGGCCGGGACACGCCGAAATCCTGTTCGCGCAATAGTCTTCGGCGGTCGTTGCGGCGGCTCCGGCAAAAATTATCGAAACTTTGACCCGCGCAGGCTACAACCGGCAGCGAAACGGCTCGATCCCTGCCGGTCCCCAATCCGTCGGATGGCCCTCGGGCTCCTGCTTTTAGGTGGCAAAGCGTGAAACCGCCGCTGAAAATCGCTGTCGCCGGGCTCGGTACGGTGGGTACCGGCATTTTGAGGCTGCTGCAGGACCAGGCCGAGCTGCTGGCCGAGCGCTGTGGCCGCCGCCTGGTCGTGACCGCGGTGTCCGCGCGCGACCGTCGTCGCGACCGCGGCGTGCAATTGTCGGCGGTGCGCTGGTACGAAGACGCGGCCGCGATGGCGGCCGATCCCGAGATCGATGTCGTCGTCGAACTGATCGGCGGCAGCGACGGCATCGCCGCGCGCGTTGTCGAGACCGCTTTGGCCCATGGCAAGCACGTCGTCGCCGCCAACAAGGCGCTGATCGCACACCATGGCGCCCGCCTCGCCGCGCTTGCCGAAGCGCAGGACCGGGCGCTGTCATTCGAGGCGGCGGTGGCCGGCTGCATTCCGATCATCAAGACCTTGCGCGAGGGGCTTGCCGGCAACCGATTGCGCCGCGTTTACGGCATCCTGAACGGCACGTCGAATTTCATCCTGACCACGATGCGCGAGACCGGGCACGAATTTGCCGAGGTCCTGGCCGAGGCGCAGAAGCTCGGCTATGCCGAGGCTGATCCCGGGTTTGACATCGACGGCGTTGACGCCGCCCACAAGCTCGCGGTGCTGGCGAGTGTCGCGTTTGGCCGCCCGGTCGATCTCGAAGGCGTCTATACCGAGGGCATCCGCCACATCTCGCGTCTCGATATCGATTTTGCCGAAGAGCTCGGGTTTCGCATCAAGCTGCTCGGCATCGCCCGGCTGACCGAGGACGGGCTCGAACAGCGGGTTCATCCGTGCATGGTGCCGCGCGCCACCCCGATCGCCGCGGTCGACGGGGTCTATAATGCGGTTGTCGCCGAGGGCGATTTTGTCGGCCGGGTCGTGTTGGAAGGGCGCGGCGCCGGCGCCTTTCCGACCGCCTCGGCGGTCGCCGCCGATCTTGTCGACATCGCCGCCGGCCGCCAGGTATTCCCGTTCACGATCCCGGCCGCCAAGCTCAGGGCGATACCGGGGGTGGCGATCGAGCGCCACCAGAGCGCTTATTACATCCGGCTGATGGTCGTCGATCAGCCCGGCGTCATCGCCGATGTCGCCGCGGCCTTGCGCGACGAACAGGTTTCGCTCGAG
>JAJPIH010000150.1 GCA_021324875.1 Alphaproteobacteria bacterium | reverse complement strand
GTCGGTGATCGTGACCGAACCGTCGGCATTCAACGTCACTGTGACGGTGTCGCAATAGCCGGCCAGCGCTTCGTCGATCGAATTGTCGACGACCTCGTAGACCATGTGATGCAGGCCCGAGCCGTCATCGGTGTCACCGATATACATGCCCGGGCGTTTGCGCACCGATTCGAGCCCGCGCAATACCTCGATTGATTGCTCGTTGTAGCTGGCGTCTTCACCGTCGCCGCCATTGACAAGCGTTGCGGCGGGCGAAGCGACGCCGTTGGCGGCTGCCACCGGGTCACGCGAGACGCGAGAGGGAACCGCGGCCGCAGACGAAGATTGCGGGCCGCTGATGGGGATATTTGCCATGTCGGTTATGGACTACCGTGGATCGGCCTGAAGGGGTTCACGAGACGGTCCCGGCGCGCACCCTCAGGAACTGCGCATCGTGGCGCAGCGGTGCGAACACCGCCTCATCTGTGCCAGTCAGCCAAATCTGGCCATCGAGCCGACCGAACATCTCAAACAGCGCCTGACGCCGGTCGGCATCGAGATGGGCGGCGATCTCGTCGAGCAGCAGCAACGGCGGCTCGCCGCGGATCGCGCGCTGCAGGCGGGCATGGGCGAGGACGATCGAGATCAGCAGCGCCTTCTGCTCGCCGGTCGACGCAAATTCGGCAGCGGTGCCGTCCGGCCACAGCGTGACCATCAGATCGGAGCGATGAGGACCGATCGCCGCACCACCGGTCAGCGCGTCCTCGCGCCGGGTCTCGGCCAGAGCGGCGGCAAACGCCGCCTCGGCAGCAAGCGCCGGCTTGGCCTCGAGCCACGCTTCGACGGCGCCGGCGAGCGCCAGGCGAGCGCGCGGGAATGGTCCCTCGAGGGCAGCGCAGGCGGCGTCGAGGCGATCGACCGCGTCGCGGCGTGCAGCGCTGACCGCAACACCCTCGGCGGCCATGATTTCTTCAAGGGCGGTGAGCCAGCCCGGATCGGCCTGACCATCGTGCAACAATCGGGCGCGTTCCCGCAATGCGTGTTCGTAGCGGCCGACGCGGGACGCGTGGGCCGGATCGATTGCCGCCACCAGACGATCGAGAAACCGTCGCCGGCCGGCCGCGCCCTCGATAAACAGGCGATCCATCTGCGGGGTAAGCCAGACGACACCCAGGCGCTCGCCCAGCGCCGCCTGGTTGCGGGTCGGCTCGCCATCGATGCGCAGCGCGCGGCGCTCGCCGCTCTCGGGGTCGCGTCCGGTGCCGATTGTCACCGTGCCGCGGCCGGTCGTGATCGCCGCAGCGACCGCCCAGCTGCGCCCGGCCGCAACTGGCGATGGCGCAGCCCGCCGGTCGATCTCGCTCAACCGGGCCCCGCGCAGACCGCGCCCGGGGGCCAGAAACGAGACCGCTTCGAGAAGGTTGGTTTTGCCCGCGCCGTTGGGTCCGGTGACCACCACCAGCCCGGGTTCGAGCGTCAGCCGCGCCGCCGCGTAATTGCGGAAATCGGTCAGCGTCAGGCGCGTCACGCCGATCCGGCCCGGCAACGCCGTCGGGCCAGGGCTACAACGGATCGCCCCTGCTTAGCTGAACATAGCAAATATATAGGGTTGCGAGCCGCCATTATCCACGCGCAACGGCCCGCTCACACGCGCATCGGCATCAGCACATAGAGCGCGCTGGGATCGGTGCGGTCGCGGACGATGGTCGGCGAGGCCGAATCCGACATAACGAACTGAGCGCCTTCGCCTTCGATCTGCGCCGCGATATCAAGAAGATATCGTGAGTTGAAGCCAATTTCGATCGGTTCGCTCAAATAGCGGACCTCCAGCTCTTCCACCGCAGTTCCGTTTTCCGGGCTCGACGCCGAGACCGAAAGATTGCCGCCATTGGTTCCAGGGGTAATGGCCAGCTTCACCGCCCGGCTCTTTTCTGTCGAGATCGTCGATACCCGGTCGACGGCCTCGGCAAATTCCTTGCATTTGACTTCCAGGATCTTGTCGTTGGCGGTGGGAATGACCCGGTCGTAATCGGGAAACGTGCCGTCGATCAGCTTCGAGGTCAGCGTCGCGTTGCCGACGGCAAAACGGATCTTGGTTTCGCTGAGCGCCACCTCGATTTCGTCCTCGCTCTCATCGACCAGCTTGCGCAGCTCAAGCACGGTCTTGCGGGGAACGATGACCCCGGGCATTCCGGCGGCACCCTCGGGCAGCACCATCTCCACCCGTGCCAGGCGGTGGCCATCCGTCGCGACCGCGCGAATGACCGGCACCTCGTTGGTCTTGGTCGCGTGCAAATAGATGCCGTTGAGATAGTAGCGGGTTTCCTCGGTCGAAATCGCAAAGCGGGTACGATCAACGAGGGTTTTGAGCTCCGAGGCCGTCACCGTGAAAGTGTGGCCCAGCTCGCCGCTTGCCATAACAGGGTAGTCTTCGGGCGGCAGACAGGAGAGGGTAAAGATCGAGCGACCGCAGCGCAGCACCATCGACCCGCGCTCGCCGCTTGCCTCGAGCCCGATCTGCGCGCCTTCCGGCAGCTTGCGAACGATGTCGTAGAGGGTGTGCGCCGGCACGGTGGTGCGGCCGGCGCGTTCGATTTGCGCCGGCACCCGTTCGATCAGTTCGAGGTCCATATCGGTCGCGCTGAAGGCCAGCATGCCCTCCGGCGCCGCGTGCATCAGAACGTTTGAGAGAATCGGGATCGTGTTGCGTCGCTCGACGACGCTTTGCACGTGTCCCAGCGCCTTTAGCAGAGCAGCCCGTTCGATCTGTAGTTTCATGTTGCTGACACGCCGATTCTGCGGGTCGGACAATGCCGGCCAAGACGGCCGACACCCCCGCCACGCGCCGCCCCGAGCGAACCGCGGACGGAGCGGCATATTAGCACAAAAGCCGATACCGCTCAGCCGTCGGGCGACCCGGCGGATGCCGCTATCCGGGTTAGCCCTCCAGCATCCGCCGCAGCAGCTCGACATCCTCGGCAAGCGCCGGATCGGTGTCCTTCAATTCCTGGATCCGGCGCACCGCATGCATCACGGTCGTATGGTCGCGACCACCAAATTTGCGGCCGATTTCCGGCAGGGAGCGGCTGGTCAGCTGCTTTGCCAGATACATCGCACCCTGGCGCGGGCGCGCGAAAGCGCGAGCGCGGCGGGCCGATGTCATCTCGGCGAGGCGGATGTTGTAATGCTCGGCAACGCGCCGCTGGATCTCGTCGATTGTCACCCGCCGTTCGCGCAACCGCAACAAATCGTGCAACTCTTCCTGCGCGCTTTCGAGCGTAATCTCGCGCCCGACAAGCTGCATATTGGCAATGATCCGGGTGAGCGCGCCTTCGAGTTCGCGCACGTTTGAGGTGATCCGGTGGGCAAGCAGCTCCATGACTTTCCGCGGGATGTGCACATTGGCTTGCTCGGCCTTGGATTGCAGGATGCCGAGCCGCAGTTCGTAGGTCGTCGGATGCAGATCGGCAACCAGTCCCCAGCCCAGCCGCGATCGCATCCGCTCTTCCAATCCTTCGAGGTCGCAAGGAGATTTGTCGGCGGAGATAACAATCTGGCGGTTCTGGTCGACCAGAGCGTTAAATGTGTGAAACAGCTCCTCTTGGGTGGATTCCTTGCCACTGATGAATTGCACGTCATCGATCATTAACAGGTCGACCGAGCGAAATTCTTCCTTGAAATCGATGGTCGATTTGAAGCGCAGCGCGCGCACGAAGCGATGCATAAACTTTTCGGCCGAAAGATAGATGACCTTTCGGTCGCAGGCGTTCTTGAACACATGCCAGGCGATGGCGTGCATCAGGTGGGTTTTGCCGAGACCGTCCCCGCCATAGAGGAACAGCGGATTGAAGGGGACCTTGCGCAGCGGGTTTGAGCAGGCTTCGGCCACATGCCGCGCCGCGGCATGAGCCAATTCGTTGGGCTTGCCGACAACGAAATTCTCGAAAGTGAACCGCGGATCGAGGCCCGAAGGGCGTGGCCGGTCCTCGCCGGTCTCGCCGATCGCGGCGGCTTCTACAGGCGCCAAGCGGATCTGCGGTCCGGGTTCGGCGGGGCGGTCGGCGACCGCCGGCTGGGACGCGCGAACCGGCGCCACAACCACCGAGACCCGCGTGATCTGCCGGTTCTCTGTCCGCCACAGCTCCAGAATGCGGTCTGCATAATTGGTCGCGACCCAATCGCGGTAAAGTCTGGCCGGCGCGGCGATGACCGCCTCACCGCCCTCGATCCGATGCACGGTGATCGGCGCCAGCCAGCTGCGATAAGCGACGTCGCCAACCTCTTCGCGGAGCCGTTTGACAACATGGTCCCATTCGCTTTCCGGGGTCTTCACCGCGGGTTCGGCACGACTTTCTCGAGCTGCTTCGACCAACACCACATCCCCCCGATATGCAAAGCAGCGCCATCCGGTCAAACACGCCGGCTCAATCCAACTCTTCAAATGGCGACTACTAGCAGACGTATCTGCTTCGTTGGGAAGTAAATTATGTCCCCCTATTCCAGCATTTATTCTTGTTAAGCCTGGGAAAAACAGAAAGTGCTTTGCCCCGACTGCCAACTACAGGGCGCCAACGTGTTTTCTAGCGGCGCGGTAACTGAATACTACCGTGAACGGCGAAACGAAGGCAATGTGTCCGAACCGCGAACACGAAAAAATTTATTGACGGTGAGCTGACGACACTTTTCTACGCTATTTGCTCGTAGATTATAGCTTAAAAATAAGCGCGGGCCGCATGCCGACAGCTGCCGGCATGCACGAGGGTCAGCCTCGCGCCGCCGTCAGCAAGGACATCGCGCGCGACGGGATTGCGCCGGCGACAGATCAGAGTGCGTTGATCCGCAGCGCCAGCCGCGAGATTTTGCGTGACGCGGTATTCTTGTGCATCACCCCTTTGGTGACGGCGCGATGCAGTTCGGGTTGCGCCAGCTGAAAGGCCGCTTGCGCCCCCGCCTTGTCGCCGCTCGAAATCGCGGTTTCGACCTTCTTGACGAAGGTGCGCACCCGACTCATCCGGGAGCGGTTGATAGCGGTCCGCTTCTCGGTCTGACGGATCCGCTTTTCCGCCGATTTGTGATTGGCCATGCTCTCCACAACCAAATTCGAGGCCCGGCTTTTATCTGCGCGCGCCGCGGCGGTCAATCAAGAACCCGCGGCCCAAGCGCGGCAACGCCCGACACCGGCGCCAACAAATCCTCGCCTGCCCCGATTAATTCGCGATATCGTGCGGTGCCATGCCGAGGGCGCACAAGACCATGGGCAGCGCGCGACAACCGGTCCGGAGGAGCCCCGATGTCTCCCGTCTTCGATCGAGCGCATGCCGTTGAAGACACCCGACCCGAAGCGCATGGCGGAATTCTGATCGAAAAGGTCTGAACCCCGGGCGAGACGACCACAGAGAGGCGGCGCGCATGGCCCTCAAGGACGAAATCGCACTCGGCATATCGCTGCCACACCGTTCGCCCGAGCCGATCGGCGCGGCGACGGTGCGCGATGTGGCCCAACGCGCCGAGGCGCTGGGGTTTCGCGATCTGTGGGTCACGGAAAACACGCTCGACCACGTGTTCTGCTTTGATCCGGTGGCGATATTGAGCTACGCGGCCGCGGCCACGACCCGGATCCGGCTCGGCGCGTCGGTCGTGGTTCTACCGGCTCATCACCCGGCCCATGTCGCCCATCAATGGGCCTGTCTCGACCAGCTGAGCGGCGGCCGCGCGATCCTCGGGGTGGGGCTCGGCCGCGCCCATCACTACACCCAATTCGAGATACCGCCGGCGCGGCGGGTGCGGCGCTTTCGCGAAGGGGTCGAACTCATCCGCGCCTTGTGGAGTGAGCCCCGCGTTGATTATCACGGCGAGGTTTTTCGCATCCAAGGCGCGACGATGCAGCCAAAACCGGTCCAGCAGCCGCTGCCGATCTGGTTTGGCGTCGGCCACCCCGATGCGATACGCCGGGCCGCTCGGTTCGCCGATGGCTGGATGGGGTCGGGCGGATCGAGCATCGCCGCGTTCAAGGAGGCGGTGCCGCTGCTGCGCGCCGCGCTTGAGCAGGTCGGGCGCGACCCGGACAGCTTTCCGGGCTCGAAGCGGCTGTTCATGGCGGTCGACGAGCGCCCGGAGCGCGCCCGCGCCGAGTTGCACCAGTGGTTCAGCGAGGTCTACCATAACCCCGCCGGCACCGACGCCTCGGGGATCCATGGCACACCGGAGCAAGTGCGCGAACGGCTTGAAGAAGTCGCGGCAATGGGCGCCAACCATCTTTTGCTAAACCCGGTGTCGCGCCACGCCGAACAGGTCGAGGCGCTTGCCGCGGTTGTCGGCCTTGGCTGAGCGCGGCCCGGAGCAGAGGGACCCAAGCGATGTCGTCATTACCTGCCGACCCGGTCAAGCGCCAGGTTGCCGCCCACTGGGACCGCCGCGCGGCTCATTTTGACGAAGATTTCGGTCACAGCATCCGAACCCCGGCCGAACGCGCGGCGTGGGCGCGGCTTTTCGGGTTGGTCCTGCCGCCGGGACGGATCCTCGACGTCCTCGATGCCGGCTGCGGCACCGGGTTTTTGTCGCTTGAACTCGCCGAGCGTGGCCACCGCGTGACCGGCATCGATTTCGCCCCGGCGATGATCGCGCGGGCCCGGCAAAAGGCCGCTGAACGCGGGCTCGCGGTCCGCTTTGAACCCGCCGATGCCGAGCAATTGCCGTTTGCGCCGGCAAGCTTCGACCTCGTGATCAGCCGGCACGTGCTGTGGACCTTGCCGCACCCGGAGGCGGCCATCGACGAATGGCTTCGGGTCTTGCGGCCGGGCGCCCGCCTTGTCGTGGTCGACGGCGCCACGCTCGACGGCAGCGACCGCGCGCCGAACGCGCAACCGCGCGGCCAGGAAAATGCCCGCACCAGCCCCGAATACGCCGCGATCGGCGATCGCCTGCCGTTTCTCGGCGGCCGCCCGCGCGGCGAGATCGAAGAGCTGCTGCGCAAGCACGGGCTCATCCATGTCGCGAGCGACCCGCTCGCCGATCTTGTCGAAGCCCAGATGCAGCGCATGATCGCCGAGGGGCTGGAGCCGCACCGCCGTCACCGTTATGTCGCCTGGGGCGACAAGCCCGGCTGAGGGCGGCCGACAGCAACGGGCGAGACGGCGATGCAGCAGGGCCGCGGCGGGATGGGCAGCCACAAGCACGGCGTGTCGGGGCACGCGACGCAGAGCCCGCGGCTGCGGCTGGCCAAAAAGCTCGCTGCCGAACGCGGCGAATATGACAACCGGCCGCGGCGCCGGTCGTTGCGAACCGCCTTTGCCACCGTCCGCGACGCGTTCGCCAGCCTGCGCCAGCCGCGGGTCCGTTGACGGCTCGGCTCGTCAGCGGTGGCGAAAGCGCGGTTTGCGCTTGTCGATAAACGCGGCCATCCCCTCCCTGCGGTCTTCGGTGGCAAAGGTCGCGTGAAACACGCGGCGCTCGAAGCGCACGCCCTCGGCGAGGCTCGTCTCGAAGGCGCGATTAACTGCCTCCTTGACCATCATCGCGATCGGGCGCGACATCTCGGCGATGCGCTCGGCGACTTTGACCGCCTCGGCCATCAGTTCGGCGGCCGGCACGACGCGGCTGACGAGACCCAGGCGTTCGGCTTCGGCGGCGTCCATCATCCGCCCGGTCAGGCACAGATCCATCGCCTTCGCCTTCCCGATAAAGCGCGGCAGCCTTTGCGTGCCACCCGCGCCCGGCATCGTCCCGAGCGTGATCTCCGGCTGGCCAAAGCGGGCGCTGTCGGCGGCGATGATAATGTCGCACATCATCGCGATCTCGCAGCCGCCGCCGAGGGCAAAACCGGCAACCGCGGCGATAACCGGCTTGCGACATTGCGCCACCCGCTCCCAACCGCGGGTAATGAAGTCCTCGAGATAGGTTTCAGGATAGGTCTTGCCGGCCATTTCCTTGACATCGGCGCCGGCGGCAAAGGCCCGC
>JAJPIH010000221.1 GCA_021324875.1 Alphaproteobacteria bacterium | reverse complement strand
GTCGGCCGGCTGATCAAGGCCTATCCCGAAACCGTGGTCGGCTTGAAGGACAGCTCGGGCGATTGGCACAACACCGCGGCCTTGCTCGAGCGCTATCCGGGCTTTGCCGTGTTCCCGGGCTCGGAGGTGTTTTTGCTCGACGGTCTGCGCAAGGGGGCGGCGGGCTGCATCACCGCCACCGGCAATATCAACGTCCCCGGCATCGCCCGGCTCTATGCGAATTGGCAGAAGCCGGAGGCCGATGCGCTGCAGGCCGAAATCACGACCCTGCGCAAGACGATGCAGGCCTATCCGATGGTCCCGGCGCTGAAGCGGGTGGTCGCGCATTTCCACAACGACCCGGCCTGGGCCGCGGTGCGCCCGCCGCTGACCCCGCTCGATGCAGGACAGTCGGCCGCGCTGATCGCCGATCTGGCCGCGATCGGCTTCACCCTCGGCGAGAGGCAGCGGGCGGCGGCCGAATAGCGCGCCCGCGGCGGGAGGTCGGCAGCGGTCAGGGCGCGGGTCGTGACACGCGACGGAGCGTGACACGCTAGAGAAGCAGGACGGAGGCAGCGGATGAGGAGTGAGCCGATCGCCGCCCGCACGCCCGAGCGGGAGGCCTTTTACCAGCACATCAGCGGCGGCAATCTGGCGCCGTTGTGGGAACGCCTGCATGCGCTGGTCACGGCCGAGCCGGTGAGCCCGGTCCAGCCGGCGATCTGGCATTACCGCGAGGTCCGCCCGCATCTGATGCGCGCCGGCGAATTGATCAGCGCCGAAGAGGCCACGCGCCGCGTGCTGATCCTCGAAAATCCGGGGCTGAAGGGCCAGACCTCGATCACCCATTCGCTGTTCGCCGGGCTGCAGCTGATCCTGCCGGGCGAAGTGGCGCCGGCGCATCGCCATACCCAGTCGGCGCTGCGCTTTATCATCGAGGGCGAGGGCGCCTATACGGCGGTCGATGGCGAGCGCACGACCATGCATCCCGGCGACTTTGTCATCACCCCGTCCTGGACCTGGCATGACCACGGCAACCCGTCGAGCGCGCCGATGGTCTGGCTCGACGGCCTCGACATCCCGATCGTGCGCCTGCTCGATGCGAGCTTTGCCGAGCCCGGCGATCGCGCGATGCAAGCCGTCACCCGCCCCGAGGGCGACAATGAGGCGCGCTTTGCCAACAACCTGCTGCCGGTCGATTGGCGGCCGGCGGTCAAGACCTCGCCGGTCTTCAACTACCCCTATTCGCGCTCGCGCGCCTCGCTCGAGGTGATGAGCCGCAATGGCGAGCCCGATCCGTGCCACGGCCACAAATTGCGCTATGTCAACCCGGCGACCGGCGATTTCGCGATGCCGACGATCGCCGCCTTTATCCAGCTGCTGCCGGCCGGCTTTGCCACACGGCCCTACCGTTCGACCGCCGCCACGGTGTTTGTCGCGGTCGAGGGCGAGGGGCAGACGCGTATCGGCGACCAGCTGTTCGAGTGGCAGGCGCACGACATTTTTGTCGTGCCGAGCTGGGCCCCGGTCAGCCACCAGGCGGCGCGCGAGGCGGTGCTGTTCAGCTATTCGGACCGGCCGGTACAGGAAAAGCTCGGCCTGTGGCGCGAGCAGCGCGGCAACGCCTGAGCGCCTCCGCCCGCAGGCGGGACGGCGCGGCCGGCATGGTCGGCGGTGCGGTGCGCCCGAGGCGGGCGCGATGGCGGCGCCGCGGCCGAGCCCGATCGGAGCACCGGCGCGCGTGACCGGAGGGCCGCGCCGCAGTTACCAGCGGGTAACCATTGTCGTCTAGCATGAGGTCGCTCGTCACCGGGTTGGCGCTGCTCGCGGTGCTGGTTTTGGGCGGCGGCGCCGAGGCCGGCCCATCGCCGGCGACAGCCGCCGCCGAGCACGGCATGGTGGTCAGCTCGCAGCATCTCGCCTCGATGGTCGGCGCCGGGATCCTCGCCGCCGGCGGCAACGCCGTCGACGCCGCGGTGGCGGTCGGTTATGCGCTGGCGGTGGTCGAGCCGTGCTGCGGCAATATCGGCGGCGGCGGGTTTATGACCATTCACCTCGCCGACGGCCGTGACACCTTTATCAATTTCCGTGAAACCGCGCCGGCCGCCGCCCGCCCCGGCCTGTTTCTCGACCCCGCCGGCAATCCGGTCGCCGAGCGCAGCCGCCGCGTCTATCTCGCCGCCGGCGTGCCGGGTACCGTCATGGGCCTCGACCGCGCCGCGCGCGAATACGGTACGCTGCCGCGGGCGGCGTTGATGGCCCCGGCCATCGCGCTCGCCCGCGACGGCTTTGTGCTGACCCGCGACGATACCGATCTGCTCGACGCCAAGGCCGCTCTTTTCGCCCACGACCCGGCGGCGGCCAAAATCTTCTTGCGGGCCGACGGCAGCCGCTGGGCGCCCGGCGACCGGCTGGTGCAAAGCGACCTTGCCCATACGCTCGCGGCGATCGCCCGGAACGGCCCGGACGCCTTCTATAACGGCGCCGTCGCCCGGTCGGTCGCCGCCGCCAGCCGCGCCCATGGCGGGGTGATGACCGCGCATGATTTTGCCGCCTACACCGCCACCGAGGGGCCGCCGCTGACCTGCTTTTATCGCGGTTTTGTCGTGGTCACCGCGCCGCCGCCGAGCTCGGGCGGCACGACGCTGTGCGAAATCCTCAACTTTCTCGAAGGCTATGACCTCGCGCGTTTGGGCTTTTTGACGCCGCCGATGATCGAGCACGTCGTCGCCGCGATGGCTCGCGCCTATGCCGATCGCAACGCCTTTCTCGGCGATCCGGCGTTTGTCGCCAACCCGCTCGACCGCTTGCTGTCCAAGGGTTATGCCGCCGGCGTGCGGGCCGCGATCGCGGCCGGCGCCTTTGCGCCGCCGCCGCCCGCCGGTGGTCCGCATGAGCGCGCCGAGACGACCCATTACTCGGTCGCCGACGCGGCCGGTAATGCGGTGGCGGTGACCTATACGATCAACGGCTATTTCGGGGCTGGGGTGGTCGCGCCGGGGACCGGCTTTCTGCTCAACAACGAGATGGACGACTTCACGGTCAAGCCGGGCGCGCCCAATCTCTTTGGGCTCGAGCAAGGGGCGGCAAATCTGGTCGCGGGCGGCAAGCGGCCGCTGTCGTCGATGGCGCCGAGCCTGATCGAAAAGGACGGCCAGGTGATATTGGCGCTGGGCAGTCCCGGCGGTCCGCGGATCATCACCACCGTGCTCGAAACCTTGCTCGACATCATCGACTACCGCATGTCTGCGGCCGCGGCCGTCGCCGCGCCGCGCTTTCATTACCAGGACCGGCCCCAAATCGTGTTCTACGAGCGCGGCGGCTTTTCCGCAGACACGATCGCCAGCTTGACCGAGCACGGCTATACGGTTGCGGCGCAACACCCTTGGGGTGCCGTCGAGCTGATTGCGGCGGATCACAACCGGCTTTATGGCGTCGGCGACGGCCGCCGGCGCGGCGGCGCGGCGATCGGGTATTGAGCGACGATGCGATTGGTGCCGCGATTCGAACAATTGGCGGGCGCCGGTCGCAGCGCCTGGAGCATTCAGCAGGAGGCGGCGCTGCTGCGCGCCGGCGGCCGCGAGGTCATCGCGCTGACCATCGGCGACCCCGACCAGCCGGCCCCGGCAAGCGTCGTCGAAGCGACAATCGCAGCCTTGCGGCGCGGCCGGACCGGCTATGCCCCGACGCTCGGCTATCCCGAGTTGCGCGCCGCGATCGCCGCCCGCTTTGCCGCCCGCACCGGGCAGCCTTGCACCGCCGAAAACGTCACGGTCACGCCGGGCGCGCAAGGCGGGCTCTACTGCGCCTTGCAATGCTTGGCGGGGCCCGGCGACGAGGTCATCGTGCCGGAGCCGGTATACGCCACCTATGAGGGCGTCGTCGCCGCCAGCGGCGCAACCATGGTGCTGGTGCCGTTGGCGCCCGAGCGCCAATTTCACCCCGACCCCGACCGCATTGCCGCCGCGGTGACGCCGCGCACCCGGGTGGTGTGGATCAACAGCCCGCACAACCCGACCGGCGCCGTGTTTACCCCGGAAGAGATCGCCGCGATCGCCGCGATCTGCCGCCGGCATGATCTGTGGCTGGTCTCCGACGAGGTTTACGAAGACCTCGCTTTTGCCCGTCCGCATCTGTCGCCATGGTCGCTGCCGGGTATGGCCGAGCGGACCGTTGTCGTCTCGAGCCTGTCGAAATCGCATGCCATGCCGGGATTTCGGCTCGGCTGGGTGATCGGGCCGGCGCGCCTGTCGCGGCCGCTGCTGTCGCTGCTGCTGTCGATGACCTATGGCAGCCCGCCCTTTATCCAGGAGGGCGCCTTGGCCGCCTTCACCGTCGAGATGCCGGAAGTCGCCGCGTTGCGCGAGGATTACCGCCGGCGCGCGCGGTTGATGTCGACGATCCTGGCCGCCGCCCCGAACTGCCGGGCGATCCCGCCCGAAGGCGGCATGTTCGTGCTGCTCGACATTCGCGGCAGCGGTTTGTCGGCGCAAGAATTCGCCAGCGCCCTGCTGCAGAACCATGCCGTCGCGGTGCTGCCCTGTGACGGCTTCGGCCCCAGTGCCGCCGGGCATTTGCGGATTTCGCTGACCGAACCCGATGACGTGCTGGGCGAGGCGGGGCGGCGCATCGTCGCCTTTGCCCGCGCGCTTGCCGACCGGCGCGCCTAGAACGCATCGGCTTGGCCGGTCGCAGCGTTGGTCCGCCCAAAAGCGAGAAGCTCAGGGGTTGGCCGGCGGCGTCTGCCATGGCCGCCGCTCCCGCGCGCGGCGCCCGCAGGGCGATGCCGGGGCGGCCAAGCGGGGCGGGCAGGGCGCCCGCTTGGCGACGGTGCGGCTCTGCCCTCGCCCGGCGCGCAAGGCGGAGCGCAGAGCATTGGCGTCGCCCATAAAACCGGCGTTTTTCTGTGCCATCTGTGGCGTCGGTTGCGATGTTCGGGGATTTGTGCGGAGGTCCGGTGCTGCCGGCGCGGATTGGGATGATATTCAACCTTGGCGATGATTTTCGCTGTAAACTCGCTGTATTTTACAGCGGCCGCAAAATCTGCCAAACCATGGGTTGAGACCGCGGACCCGATCGCGGGCCGGCGGCGCCCCTTTCATTCGCGGCGGTCAAAGCGGGGATTTGGCGCTAAAATCGACGGCAGGCTCTGGGGAGGTAAACGGCATGAAGCGCAGCACCGAGCGGATTTTGACCACCCATGTCGGCAGCCTGCCGCGGCCGCCCGATCTGCTGGCGATGATCCAGGCCAAGGAGCGGGGCGAGGCGGTCGACAACGCGGTTTTTGATGCGCGGGTCAAGAGTGCCGTCGCCGAGGCGGTCAAACGCCAAGCCGAAGCCGGCATCGACATTCCTGCCGATGGCGAGATGGGGCGGTTCGGCTTTATCCCCTATGTCAATGCGCGGCTTGCCGGCCTCGAGCCGCGACCCAATCAAGCCCGCACCGGCGGCTGGGCCAATTCGCGCGAGCATCGCGCTTTTCCCGAATTTTACGAATGGGCGGCGCAGATGCCGGGCACCGCCGGCCGCGCACCGCCGACACAATGGGTCTGCACCGGCCCGATCGCCTATCGCGGCCAGGCCGCCTTGGCCCGCGACATCGACACGCTGAAGGCGGCGCTGGCCGGCGTTCAGTATGAGGAAGCCTTTATGCCGGCGGTGTCGCCGACCAACCTCGCCAATTGGAACCGGAACGAATATTACAAAACCGATGAGGAGTTCCGCGTCGCCTTGGCCGAGGCCCTGCGCGAGGAATATCGCGCGATCGTCGATGCCGGGCTCATCGTCCAGATCGACGACCCGCAGCTGGCGAGCCATTGGGTCATGCATCCCGAGATCGACCTCGCGCAATGCCGCAACTGGGCCGCCGCCAGCGTCGAATTGCTGAACCATGCGCTGCACGGGATCCCGGCCGATCGGGTGCGCTATCACACCTGTTACAGCATCAATATCGGGCCGCGGGTCCATGACATCGAATTGAAGCATCTGGTCGACGTCATGCTGCGGGTCGAGGCCGGCGCCTATTCGTTCGAGGCCGGCAATCCGCGCCACGAGCATGAGTGGCGGGTGTGGGAGACGGT
>JAJPIH010000114.1 GCA_021324875.1 Alphaproteobacteria bacterium | reverse complement strand
CGCATGAGCATGGACGAGTCGCGCGAGCGCTTCGACGAAGCGGCGCCGATGATCGTCAACGCGCTCAAAACCGGCTTTATCGAAGGCAACGGCAAATTCTACCCGCAACCGCGCATCGAAATCCGGCCGCGTCCCAAATATTCGTTCGACGGGCGCATCTATGCCGTCGCCTCGAGCGAAGACTCGATCGACTCCGCCGCCAAACTCGGCGCTCACATTGTGATGTTCGCCGATCGCCCGTGGGAGATGCGGCTGCCGGCCATCGAACGCGGCCGCGAATTGCACCGCAAATACCACGGCACCCCGCCGCCGCAAATCATGCTGACCGAGTTCTGCGTGTGCGGCACCGACCTCGCCGCAACCGAGGCGGAGGCGCGCCAATATCAGGGCAAGTTTGTCGAGAGCAACTTTTACCATTACGAGTTCTTGGGCGAGCATTTCAAGACCGTGAAGGGTTACGACGCCTATCAGCAGAAGGCCGAGATCGCGCGCCAGGCCGGCCTCGATGGGGCAGTCAAAGGTTTCATGCAGGCGGCCAGCTGGGGCACTCCCGACAAGATCCTGCGCGGGCTCGAAGCGCGCCGCCGGGTCATCGGCGATTTCGAGCTCAACGTCGCCTTCCGCTTTGGCGGCATTCCCTATGAGATCGCTGAGCGCGGGCTCAAACTGTTCGCCAAAGAGGTGTTGCCGGTGCTCAAGACGTGGCGAACCGACCAAGCCACACGCGCCGCCGCAGAGTAGTGCGACGCGGCATCCCCTCTCGCTCAGGCAACCCGATCGATCGGAGAAGAATGATGCCCGCGCACCCTGCCCCGGCCAGCACCTTTGACGCGGTTATCGTGGGCGCCGGGGTCGGCGGGCTCTATGCGCTCTATCGCCTGCGCAAGCTCGGGCTCAAGCTTCGCGTCTTCGAGGCCGGCGGCGATGTCGGCGGCACATGGTACTGGAACCGCTATCCGGGCTGCCGCTGCGACGTCGAAAGTCTGGAATATTCCTATTCCTTATCCGACGAGCTGCAGCAGGATTGGCACTGGCCTGAGCGGTACGGGACCCAGCCGGAAATTCTGCGCTGCATCAACCATGTCGCCGATCGCTTCGACCTCCGGCGCGACATCGAGTTCAACACCCGCGTCAAAGAGGCGGTGTTTGACGGCAACACCAATACCTGGACGGTGACGACCGACACCGGGCGCGTCGTCAGCGCCCGGTTTTGCATCATGGCGACCGGCAATCTATCGACGCCGCGGACACCGGGCTATCCGGGCCTCGAGCGGTTTCGCGGCAAGTGGTATCACACCGGGTTGTGGCCGCATGACGGCGTCGATTTCACCGGCCTGCGGGTCGGCGTGATCGGGACCGGCTCTTCCGGCGTCCAGTCGATCCCGATCATCGCCAGGCAGGCCAGGCACCTTTACGTATTTCAACGGACCGCCAATTTCAGCCTGCCGGCGCGCAATGCGGCGATGGACCCGGCAAAAGAACGGACCCACAAGGCGGAGTATCCGGCGCGCCGGCGCGCGGCTTTCGACACTCCCTTTGGCATTGCCGGTTATCCGCCGCCGGTGAAGTCCGCGCTTGAGGCGAGCGACGAGGAACGACGGCGGATTTATGAAACAAAATGGGCCGAGGGCGGCAGCATCAGTTTTTTATATTCCTTTACTGACTTGCTGGTGAACAAGGAGGCCAACGATACCGCATCGGGATTCGTGCGCCAGAAGATCCGCGCCACCGTCAAAGATCCAAAGACGGCAGAGCTGTTATGCCCCAGCGACCATCCGATCGGCACGAAAAGACTGATCCTCGATACCGAGTATTACGAGACCTATAATCGCGACAATGTCACCTTGGTCGACATCAGAAGCAAGCCGATCACGGAATTTACCGTGACCGGCCTGCGGACAACCGACGCCGATTATGAACTCGATGCGATCGTATTTGCGACCGGGTTCGATGCGATGACCGGGGCGATGAAGGAGATCGACATTCATACCGACGCCGGGCAATCGATCGAGGAAAAATGGCGGTACGGCCCGCGCACCTATCTCGGCATCATGGTGGCCGGTTTCCCCAATCTGTTCATGATTACCGGCCCGCAGAGCCCGGGCGTCAAAAGCCAGATGATCCTGGCCTGCGAACAGCACGTCGATTGGATTGCCGATTGCCTGCAGCACCTGCGCGAACACGGCTTGGTGCGCATCGAAGCCGAACCGGAGGCGGAGGACGCCTGGGTCAGACACAACAATGAGGTTGCCGATCGCACCCTCTATCCATTGGCCAATTCGTGGTATGTCGGGGCCAATATTCCCGGCAAGCCGCGCGTGTTCATGCCTTATGTCGGCGGTGTCACCGCCTATAAGAAAAAATGCGACGAGGTCGCCGCGCGGGGCTACGAAGGCTTCCGTCTTGTCGCCGGAGGCGAAATGCACCGGTTTGCGGCGCAATGATCGAGCCAGTTTCGGCTATGATAGCTCCGGCAGGCGTGAGGGACAGCCATGATTAAATATTTCGCCAGCTCGTATTACGGCACCGCCGACATGGAAAACCTCGGCTACAAGGGCACGCCGATCAACGACCGCCGCTATTCGAGAGAAGAGCTGGCCAAGGCGATGCACAAGGTTGTCGCCTACGCCAAATGCCTCGACGAGCGCGGCTACGACACCTTTTGGATGGCCGAGCATCATTTCCAGCCCGAAGGGACGGAACTGATCCCGAATGTCTTGATGATGG
>JAJPIH010000369.1 GCA_021324875.1 Alphaproteobacteria bacterium | reverse complement strand
GGGGTGACGGAGGCGCCGATGGCGGCGGCGCGGCACCGCCGCCGCCGACCGTGACTTCAACCCGACGGCTCTCCGCCGGGTTTGGTCCCGGCTGCTCGCCGGCCCCGCTGACCTGGATCTGCCCCTGCGGAACCCCGTCTTGCACCAGGAGATTGGCGACGGTCTGGGCGCGCTGGCGCGACAGACGCTGATTGAGCGCGGCCGAACCGGTGGTGTCGGTATAGCCGACGACCTGCACCGGGCCGGGCGGAGCGGCTTTGGCGGCGGCCGCGGCGGCCTCGACGATCTGGCGCGCCTCCGGGGTCAGCGTCGCGCTGCCTTCGGCGAAATAGACGTGGAACACACTGGGCTGGGCTTGCGGCGGCGGTGCCGGTGGCGGCGCCGGCGGCGGTGGCGTGGGTTGTTGCTGGGCGCAGGCGACCAGCATCAGCATCGAGAGCAGCAAGAATAGGCGCTTCATCCGTCCCTCCGGCAGTGAGGCCGAAACCATAATTGAGCTTTGCCAATCGCACTAGTAGCAAAGCGTCACTAATTGTTTGCGTGAATAAGGATACACCCGAAGCCGGGCCGTCTCAACCTCAGGTTCGGGGCTCGTGACGCGTCGGAACCGGCGCGGGCTCAGCCGCCGGCAACCCCTTGGGTGTTGACGTAGACGGCATAGACCGATTGGCTTGCCGCCATAAACAGGCGGTTGCGAAAGCGCCCCCCAAAGCACAGATTGGCGCAGCGCTCCGGCAGCCGGATCTGGCCGATCATCGTCCCGTCCGGGTCAAACACGACAACACCATTGAGTTCGGCGGTCATGCCCCAGCCGCACCACAAATTGCCGTGCACATCGCAGCGCAGACCGTCGGGCGAGCCGTCGCCGGCGCCGATAAAGACACGGCCATTGGCAAGCCGGGTTCCGTCGCCGACCACGTCAAAGACCCGGATCCGGCGCGGCTGGGCCCGCGATTCGACAATGTAAAGACGCTGTTCATCCGGTGAAAAGCACAGCCCGTTGGGGCCGCTGATGTCGTCGGCCACGACCGCGGCCCGGCCGGTGCTGCCATCGACGCGATAGACATTGGTCGGCAGTTCGGGCTCGGCGCGCTCGCCCTCGTAATAGCCAGAGATGCCAAAGACCGGGTCGGTAAACCAGATCGAGCCGTCGGATTTAACCACCACGTCGTTCGGGGAATTGAGCCGCTTGCCCTCGAAGCGATCGAGGATGACGGTGATCGAGCCGTCATATTCGGTGCGCGTGACCCGCCGCGCGCCGTGCTCGCAAGTAACGAGGCGGCCCTGCCGGTCGCGGGTGTTGCCGTTGGCGTTGTGTGACGGCTTGCGGAACACGCTGCACGCACCGGTCTCTTCGTCCCAGCGCATGATGCGGTTATTGGGAATGTCGCTCCACAGCAGGTAGCGGCCGTCGCCAAACCACACCGGCCCCTCGGCCCAGCGAAACCCGCCGGCGAGCCGCTCGACCGCAGCGTTAAACGGCGGTCTGATCACGTCGAAGCGCGGGTCGAGGGTGCGGATCGCCGGATCGGGGTAGCTCTGTGCCGGCTCCCAGCGGGTGGCGGGCGCCGCCGCCCCGGCCGACGCGCCGCCCGCCGGCCCGACCTGATCGCTCATGACCCGCCTCCGTTCGCCCGCCGCATCGCGGCCGGGCGGAGCCTCACGGCTGCGTCCGGCGCCGCATCGCGGCAGGAATTATCGGGGCCGGGGCCGCGCCGCCGCGGCCCCGACGATCCCCGTCAGATGACTTTTTCCTCGCGCAGTTTCGCCAGCTCTTCGGCGCTGAAGCCGAGCAGCTCGCGGTAGACGGCGTCGGTATCGGCGCCGAGCAGCGGGGCGGCGGTAATCGGCACCTTCGAGCCGGTCATCTTGACCGGCCAGCCCGGCATCTTGAAATCGCCGCGCACCGGGTGCTTGACCGTCACAAAGATCTCGCGGCGGTTCAAGTCGGGATCGTTTGACAGCTCCATCGTATCCATCACCGCGCCGGCGGGAATGCCCTGTTCGCCGAGCCGTCTCATGACCTCGAGCTTGTCGTATTGTTTGGTCCATGCGGAGAGCATTTCATCGACCACGTGGCGGTTCTTGAACCGCTCTTCCGGGCTGTCGAAGCGCGGATCGCCGATCAGATCCTCGCGGCCCATCAACTTCAGAATGCGTTCCCAATGCTGCTGGTTGGCGCGCGAGGTGTAGATATAGCAGTAATCATTCGGGCCGCCGCCTTTGCAGGGATAGGCCTCGCTCGGCGAGTTGGTGCCCATGATGCTCTGGTTGCCCAAGCGCGGCGCGGCATGACCCCACAGATACTGGGCGGCGTAGGAAATGCGGCCGTAATTGATGACGCATTCCTGCATCGCACACCGAATGAGCTGACCCTCGCCGGTGAACTGGCGCTGATAGAGCGCCGCCAGCACGCCAATCGCGGCATGCAGCCCGGTGCCGGTATCGCCGATCGTCGGACCCGGTTTGATCGGGCGGCCGTCCGGTTCGCCGGTGATCGACATCGCGCCGCCGGTCGCCTGCGCGATCATGTCGAAGGCCAGATAATTCTTGTACGGGCTGTCTTCGCCAAAGCCTTTGACCGAGACATAGATGATCCGCGGGTTGATTTCGCGGACCACGTCATAGCCAAAGCCCAGCCGTTCGATCACGCCGGGCGCGAAATTCTCGGCAAAAACATCGGCCTTTTCGATCAGCCCGCGCAGGATGGCGCGGCCCTTGTCGGTCTTCAGATTGGCGGTGACGCTTTTTTTGTTGGCGTTGAGCAGCATGAAATATTGCGAATCGACGCCCTTTTTATCGGTCGAGGCGCCACGGCCTTGCTCGCCTCGGGTCGGCTCCTCGACTTTGATCACTTCGGCGCCGAGCCAGGCCAGGGTCAGGGTGCACGATGTCCCGGCCTCGAACTGGGTCAGATCAACGACCCGGACACCGTGCAAGGCCCCGAGCTGCACGTTCGGCGAGCGGCCGTTGGTCTCGGGCGTAGGGTCGTTCGGCATCCGGTTCCTCCTCCTGGTGTCTCGTAGCCGCGGCGCGCGGACGCACCTCACTCTATCGCCGTCGGACAACGATGACCATACGGGCAGATGTGCCGAGTACCCTGCGTGTGGTGCAACTCTCGGGCCGTGGGCGGGGAAGGGCGGGCGGTTTTGGCGCCGATCGAACGCCTTTGCGCCACCTTTATCGGCGCGATTGGCCGGTGCGCGGGTTGGTGGGCCGCGGCAGCCAATTCGCGAGCTCGAAAAGCGCACCGATTGGCGCGCCGAATGCGGCAATCGCGTCGGCCGGGTGCCGCCGCCGCCCAAATACCCCGGCGCCGGCGGCGGGCCCGCCTCAAATCGGCAGTTTCGGCGGGCGCGTCGGCGGCGCGTCGCGGTAGATCTGCAGCCGGGTGACGCGCAGCCCGGCGACGCCATGCGCGTCGATCGCCTTTTGCCAGGCGTAGAATTCCTCGGTGGACAGCTGGTAGCGGCGGCACGCCTCCTCCAGGCTGAGCACACCGCTGCGCACGGCATTGACGATCACCGCCTTGCGCCGGGCCACCCATCGCTTGGTGTCGGGCGCCGGCAGCATCGTCTCCGCTGCATTGTCGTTCTCGGGCATAGCCCAAGACTATGCGGCGGGCGCTTAAAGAACCCCTAAGTCACGCGCGCCGATCGGCGGGTCGACAGGCGCCGCGTTTGCCGCTTGCTTATGCGCAAAGAGAGTGTCAAGCCAGAGCCGCATCGGTTTTTGGGAGCATTCTGATGCCCTATGCGCACCCCGAGGCGCTGGTGACGACCGAATGGCTGGCCGCCCATCGCGACGATCCCGATTTGCGCCTGCTCGACGCCTCGTTCACCCTGCCCGGCGTGACCCCGACCGCTCGCGAGAATTATGCACGCGAGCACATTCCGGGCGCGGTGTTTTTCGACATCGACGACATTGCCGAGCCGGGGACCGAACTGCCGCATATGGTTCCCGGCGCCGCGCTGTTCGCCGACAAGATCGGGGCGCTGGGCGTCGGTGACGGCGACAGGGTTGTGGTCTATGACAGCACCGGGTTGTCCTCGGCCGGCCGCGCCTGGTGGATGCTGCGCCTGTTCGGACACTCCCGGGTCGCGGTGCTCGATGGCGGCCTGCCCAAATGGAAAGCCGAGGGCCGGCCGCTGACCGCCGCGATCCCGCGGCCGGTCGGGCGGCGTTTTACCGCCCGCTTCGAGCCGGGCTTGTTGCGGGACAAGGCGGCGCTGCTTGCCAACCTCGCGCGCGCCGATGAGCAGGTGGTCGACGCCCGCGCCGCCGCCCGCTTCGAGGGCTCGGCGCCGGAACCGCGACCGGGGCTGCGCAGCGGTCACATTCCCGGCAGCCGCAACCTGCCTTACGAGCGCTTGACCGATCCCGCGACCCGTCAGCTGAAAAGCGCCGACGCCCTTGTCGCGTTGTTTGAGGAGGCCGGGGTCGCGCTCGACCGCCCGATCGTGACCAGCTGCGGCTCGGGGGTGACGGCCTGTGCGCTGGCTTTCGCCTTGCATCTGGTCGGCCGGTCGGCCGCGGTTTATGACGGCAGCTGGTCGGAGTGGGGCTTACCCGGCGACACCCCGGTCGAGACCGGGCCCGCCCGCCGCGTTTGATCGCGAGGCCGGCGGCGATGGTGCTGCACGACACGATCACCTATCTCGAAATGCTGGCGCGACCGCGGGAGGCGCGCGTGCCGCTGCCGGCCGGCAAATTGGCGCTGATGCGGGCGGAAAACTGCACCGTCTCGTTCTACCGCTATATCTATAATGCGGTCGGCGAACCGTGGCTGTGGTACGAGCGGCGGTTGTTCGACGATCGCGCTCTGGCCGCGCTGATCACCCGGCCGACGATCGAGATCTTTGTCCTCTATGTCGGCGGGGTGCCGGCCGGGTTTTTTGAGCTCGACACGGCCGTGCCGCGCGAGACCAAGCTGTGCTATTTCGGCCTGGTGCCCGATTTTATCGGCCGCGGCTACGGACCCTATCTGCTGCAGGCGGTGATCGATCGCGCCTGGACGGCGCGGCCGATCGATCGGCTGTGGCTGCACACTTCGACTTTTGACCACCCCAAGGCGTTGCCGACCTATCAGCGCGCCGGCTTTGTCGTTTACGCCCGCCGCCCGGTTTCGTTTGAGGATCCGCGCCTGAGCGGCATTCTTCCGCGCCATCTGACCCATCGGCTGTTGCCGGCGCTCGACCGGTGAGGACCAGGGTGGGCGCTTTCCCGGCGGCGCGTTCCCGGCAGCGCGCCGAGCCCCGATCGTCGCGCTTGCCAAAAGCGCATAGCCGCGCCGGCCCAAGGGCTCTAACCTGGGCTCGCGATTGACCCGAACCCGCCCCGTGCACAAGACTGCCGGACCGCATGCACGGCGCCGACCGCGCCGGCTCAGGGAGCTCGATAAGTTATGACCAACCTCGCAGACCCCCCGGTGCTGGCGCAGGCCGCCGGCCGGCGCAGCTGGCGGGTCTCGGCGATCTGGATCATTCCGCTGGTGGCGCTGGCGATCGGCGCATGGCTCGCCTGGGACACGCTGTCAAAAGAGGGACCGACGATCACCGTCACTTTTGACAACGCCGAAGGACTGCAGCCCGGCCAATCGCAACTCAAATACAAGGACATCGTCTTTGGCACGGTCAAGAATGTCGCGCTCAGCAGCGACCATAACCATGTCGTCGTGACGATCGCGACGACCGCCCAGGCAAGCCCGCTGCTGACCAGCCACACCGTGTTCTGGGTGGTCAAGCCGCGTCTTTTTG
>JAJPIH010000261.1 GCA_021324875.1 Alphaproteobacteria bacterium | reverse complement strand
GAGCTTGAAGGGCTTGATGATCGCTTCGATCTTTTTCATCGGCGTCGATACTCTTCCCGGCTACGGACGGTCAGCCACGGGCTGTCTCGCATAACCCATGCCAAGCGCCCGCGGCAAAGCCATACCTGCACGATATTGCACTCGGCCCGAGGCTGCCGATCCCGCAACCATGCGCCTGCCTGTTTTGTAGCCAATTCCGAGGATCGGCGCAATTGATCAAACCGCCAGCCGGCCGAGCAGGCGGCCGACGCGCTCGATCGCCTCGGCGATCGCGGCACGGCTGGCGGCATAGGAAAAGCGCAGGTAACCTTCGCCGAATTCGCCAAAACTGGTGCCGGCGATCGTCGCTACTCCCGCCTCGTCAAGGAGCCGGTTTTGCAAGCTGCGGGCGTCGAGGCCGAGTTTGGTGACGTTGGGGAAGGCATAAAAGGCGCCGCCCGGGCGCACGCAGCTGACGCCCGGCAGCCGGTTCAAGGCCTCGATGATGAATTGCCGGCGCTCGGCAAAGGCCGCGACCATCGCCGCGACCGGCTCGCGCGGTCCGCGCAGCGCCGCAATCCCGGCATATTGCGCGGCGGCATTGACGCAGGAATGGCAGTTGATCGCCAGCCGCTCGGCCGCGGCGAACAGCTGCTCCGGCCACACCCCGTAGCCCAGCCGCCAGCCGGTCATCGCATAGGTCTTGCTCCAGCCGTCGAGCAGGATCAGCCGGTCGCGGAGCGACGGATAGCCGAGCAGGCTGACATGCTCGGCGCCGTCATAAAGGATTTCGCCATAGATCTCGTCGCTCAACACCGCCACCTGCGGATGGCGTTCGAGCCCGGCGACCAGACGGTCGAATTCGGCGCGCGGCACCACCCCGCCGGTCGGGTTGGCGGGGCTGTTGACGATGATCAGCCGGGTGCGCGGCGTGATCCGGTCCAACACCTCGGCGGCGCTAAACGAGAACCCGGCACTTTCATGAAGCGGGATCGGAACCGGCACCGCCCCCGAAAACCGGATGACGCTCTCATAAATCGGAAAGCCGGGATTGGGATAGAGGATCTCGACCCCGGGCTCACCAAACATCATGATCGCGAAGAACATCGTCACCTTGCCGCCGGGCACCACCAGCACCTGCCCCGGCGACACCGCGACCCGGTGGCGGCGCCACAGATCGGCGGCCACCGCCTCGCGCAAGGGCGGGATGCCGTTGGCCGCCGTATAGCCGTGATGGCCGTCGACCAGCGCCTTGCACGCCGCCTCGACGATGTGCGGCGGGGTCGGAAAATCGGGCTGGCCGATGCCGAGATTGATGATCGAGCGGCCTTGCGCGGCGAGGGCGTTCGCGCGCGCCAGCACTTCGAAGGCGGTCTCGGTCCCGAGTACCCCCATCCGCGCGGCCATTTGCACCATTTTTGCGCTTCCTCCTCAATCGGTCGCGCACAAGCTAGCGCCGCTTGGGCAAAATAGCGATCGCGAACCAGGCTTAACGCCGCCTTTGGAGATGGCGCGGGCTGCCAATGCCGGGCGCGGTCGCCAAAATTACAGCGAATTAATTCGCACGAAAGGCGGCTGTCACCCGCAAGCGGCAATTATCCGCCGAACCCGCCGGCCCGCGCATGTGGCGCGGCGGCCGATCGGGAATGCTCGCCCGCAGCAAGAGGTCGACAATGCCGAACTTATGTTCCTCTTCTTTTCGCCTTCCGCGCATGACCCGCGGCCGCGCCGCCGCGCTGGGCCTCGGGGTCGGTGCGAGCCTCGCCTTGGCGCCGATGGTGTGGGCCGAAAACCCGGCGCCGGCGCCGACGATGGCGGCGCCGGTGGCGCTGATCCAGCAGCAGAGTTTCGCCCCGCTGGTCAAAAAGGTGCTGCCGGCGGTGGTCAACATCTCGGTCACCCAGAAGGCCAGCGCCGACCAGATGGCGGAAGAGGCCACGCCGTTTCCGGAGGCGCCGTTTCGCGGCTTTCCGAATTCGCCCTTTGACGAGATGCTGCGCCGCTTTTTCGAACAGCAGAACCCCGGCGGCGAGGGCCATGCCTTCCCGCAGATGCCGGGTGGCATGCCACAACGCATCGCGCTCGGATCGGGGTTTATCATCAATCCATCCGGCTATATCGTCACCAACAACCACGTGATCGGCGACGCCGGCAAAGTCGAAGTGATCTTGCAGGACAAGAGCCGGTACACCGCCAAGATCGTCGGCCGCGACCCGAAGACCGACATCGCGGTGCTGAAGATCAAGGCCGACAAGCCGCTGCCCTATGTCAGCTTTGGCGACAGCAGCGCCGCCCAGGTCGGCGACTGGGTCATGGCGGTCGGCAACCCGTTCGGGCTCGGTGGGACCGTGACCACCGGCATCATCTCGGCCCGCGGCCGCGACATCAACGAGGGGCCCTATGACGATTTCCTGCAGATCGACGCCCCGATCAACCGCGGCAATTCCGGCGGCCCGACCTTCAACCTCGACGGGCAGGTCATCGGCATCAACACCGCGATCTATTCGCCCAATGGCGGCAGCGTCGGGATCGGCTTTGCGGTGCCCTCGAACGTCGCCAAACCCATCGTCGACCAGCTGATCGCGCACGGCAAGATCACCCGCGGCTGGCTCGGGGTGCAGATCCAGGAAGTGACCCCGGCAATCGCCGCCAGCCTCGGTCTCAAAGGCGAGCACGGCGCCCTGGTGGCGCTGGTGACCCCCGACGGCCCGGCGGCCAAGGCCGGCCTCAAACAAGGCGACGTGATTTTAAGCTTTGACGGTCACGAGGTCGGGCAGTTGCACGATCTGCCGCGGCTGGTCGCCGATGCCGCACCGGGCAGCGAAGCGACGGTCACGGTCTGGCGCGACGGCCACAAGACCGAATTGCAGGCGAAACTGGGCGAGGTGCCGGACAACAACAAGGTGGCGTCCGCCGCCGGCGATCAGGGCGACGAGCCGGCCGCCGAAGCCTCGGCCTCGGGCATGCACTTCGCACCCCTGACCAACCGCCTGCGTCAACAATTGCATGTCGGCAAAAATGTCGAGGGGGTCGTCGTGACGCGGGTCGACAACGGCAGTGCGGCCGACGACAGCGGGCTGAGCGAGGGAGACGTGATCGTCTCGATCGATCAGCAGCCCGTGCACGCTCCCGCGGAAGCCGCGGCAAAATTGCACGAAGCCGCCCATTCGGCCAAGAAAACCGCGCTGGTGCTGCTCAACCGCCACGGCACCACGCAATATGTCGGCCTCAATCTCGGCAGCAATCAGGGCTGAGCGCGGCTGCAACGTCCGAGGCGGCGGTGTCGATCATCCGGGCACCGGGCGGCTCGTCTCACCGGTCGAGACGGCCCTCGCGTGAGCGAAAGCCCGGCCACGGCCGCGGCACCGCCTCACGCGAGGAGAGCGGCACCCGCGCCTCCAGCCGCTCGAGCTCGATCCGCGTGCGGGCGCCGGCGCGCAGCAGCCGATCGGTCGCTTCGCGCAATCCGGCCCGCGTCTCGGCGCTGTCATGCGCCAGCGCGGCGTCAAAGGCCGACAAAAAAGCGGCGATGTCGGTGTTGATCCGCTCGCGCAGAGCATGATCGATAAACGCCTCGCTGTCGCGCGCGGTGGGTGATGGCTCCTCGCCGGTCGCCGGCGCCCTTGCGGGCATCGCCGCCGCCGGGCGCACCGGCTGGGGCTGGACCGGGGCCGGCCGCGCGGCGGCAAATCCCACCGTTCCGGCCGGCCCGCGCGGCCCGCTTCGCGTCTCGGCGGCGAGGCCGTGCGCCGCCGGCGCCGCGGCGTGCGGCCCGTGCGCGGGATTGCCATTCCCGCTCGGCAGCGACAGGTGCAGCGTGCGACGCGCCTCGCCATTGGGCTGGGCGGCGCCGGCGGTCAACGGGGTCGGCGGCGAGGCGACGGGACGGCTGTCGCCGTCGCGCAGATGGCCCTCGCCGAGCGGCGCTCGCGACGGGACCGGGCGCGCTGCCGCCTCGGCAGCCCCCGCAGGCGGGTGCGAATCGGTCGGCGGTACCGACAGCGACAAGGGTGCCCGAACCGGCGGTTGATCGCCCGTGCGCCCTTCGCCAAGGGGATGCCCGGCGGGGTCAGGCGTCTCGCCGTTATGCGTGGGGCGAGGGTCTGGCATGTCGCCGCTGTCGACCGGCGCACTGGCCTTGACCAGTTGCGGCTCGGCCGGTGGCGGCGCTTCGCTCTTTTGCGGGTCGTGATCCGGGTTGGCGGCACTGCGTGCGCGGCTGCGGCTGACGATGTAGCTGATCGCCGGCGGCGAGCAATCGTAAGTGCGAGCGATACTCGCCAAGGTTTCGCCGGCCTCGTAGCGCGAAATGATCGATGGCCAGTCCTTTTGGGGAATTTTCCCTCGTTTGCTTGATTTTTCCATACCAGGGACCTTC
>JAJPIH010000009.1 GCA_021324875.1 Alphaproteobacteria bacterium | reverse complement strand
CGGCGACGATGACGATGTCGCTGCCCTCGCTTTCGGCGAGCGGCCAGGAGGAGCCGAAGGGCCCGCGGACGCCGATGACCATATCGCGGCGGAGCCGGGCGAGGGCGGTGCTGACGGCGCCGACGGCGCGCACCGTGTGGGTGACCCGATCGGCGCGGTCGGGGTCGCCGCTGATGCTGATCGCCACCTCGCCGAGCCCGAACGCGTAAAGCATGTTGAACTGACCGGCGGCAAAGACGAAGGCCGAGGCCGGCGCCAGTTCGAACGTCGAGACGTCGGCGCTTTCACGGCGGATGCGTGCGATGCGCAGCGGCCGCGGCACCAGACAGTCGGTGCTGGCGATTGCCGACGCGATGTTCACCCGCGTTTTCCGTAAAGGTCGAGCGCTTGCATGCGCGCCGCCCGTAACCGCTCCCCCATGGCGCCGACAAAGCGCTTCATCAGCTCGTAGCCGAGATCGTGGTCGGCCTCGCATTTGTCGCGCAGGCATTTGGCGTCGACCCCGAGCGCCCGGACGAGATCGATGGCGCGCGCATCGAAGCTCCAGCGATAGGGCGGTACCAGCCACGAGGCATCGAGAATGTCGCCTTCGCCCAAGCTCGCTATGACGATCGGCGCCCGGCCGGGCGCGTGAATTTCGAGGGCCACGGCACCGTGGCGGATCAGGTAGAACTCGTTGGCCGCTTCGCCTTCGCGGAAAAGATAATCGCCGGCGGCAAAACGCAGGTTGCGGGCGCAGCCCGAGATCGCCTGGCCGAACTTGTCGCCGAGCCCGGCGAAGAACGGGTGTGCGAGGACGATCCGCTCCAGTCCCTGCATGGGGTCGCCTGTCAACGGGCCGCAGGCGGGGCGGAGGTTGCCCGGATCGCCGCCGCCTCTTCGGTGATATCGATGCCGACCGGGCACAGGTGATGCAGCGGCCGCAGCCGACACAGCCCGAGCTGCCGAACTGATCGAACCAATGCGCCAGCTTGTGCGTCATCCACTGGCGGTAGCGCCCGCGCGTCGAGGCGCGCACGCTGCCGCCGTGCAGGTAGGAGAAATCAGAGGTAAAGCAGGAATCCCAGTGGCGCACGCGTTCGGCCGTGTCGCCGGACATATCGGTCGAGTCCGCGATCGTTGTGCAAAAACAGGTGGGACAGACCATCGTGCAGTTGCCGCAGGCGAGACAGCGCTCGGCGACCTCGTCCCAGCGCGGATGGTTCGGGTTGGCCTGCAGCAGCTCCTTGAGGCCGTCGGTATCGAGACGGCGGCCCATCCTCCCCTTGGTTCGAGCGACGACCGCTTGGCCGGCGGCAGTCTCGGCCGTAGAGGCCGGTCGATGCGGCAGGTCCGCGATCAGATTGCCACCGGCGGCGGTGCCGACTTCGATCAGGAAGAGGTGCCGGTCGTCGTCGACCAGCTCGGTCAAGGCGAGGTCGAACCCGGACCCGGCCTTGGGTCCGGTTCCCATCGACGCGCAAAAGCAGGTGCCGCCGGCCTCGCCGCAATCGACCGCGAAGATGAATGCTTGCTCGCGCCGGATCCGGTAGGTTCGATCCCGATATTGGCCGCCAAGGAACACCCGGTCTTGGATCGCGATCGCCCCGAGTTCGCAGGCGCGGACCCCGATGAAGGCGAGCCGCTCCGCGGGCGGGTCGTGTTCGACGGCCGTGAACCCGTCGCCGTCACGGCGCGCCTGCCAGAGCCGCTCGACCGGCGGGTGCAGGAAGCGTTTCCAGGAATGCGGCCCGACGGCATAGCCGAAATAGGCCATGTCGCCGCGCCGTTCGAGGCGATAGCGGCCGCCGTCCTGACGGTCCGTCCAGCCGGCCGGAAGCTCGTCGAGGCGGGTCAGCGTGTCGTACACGATTGCACCGTCGCGCACGACCGGGCCGATCACGCGATAGCCGCGGCCCGCCAGCGCGACGATGATCCGGTCGAGGACTTCGGGTCCGATGGCGAGCCTGGCGCCGGGGTTCAGCATGTCCTTCGATTGGCGCAAGCGCGCCAGCGATACATTGACCCAGATCAACGCCGTTTCGTCGCTGGCCGGATCGCTGACCGGCGCCCCGGCAAATCCCGCCCGCTGCCGCATGCCCCCGACAGTTCGCGGGACTAGGCCGGAACGATCGCACCCGAAGACTTGCCGCTGCCTCGCGCAAGTCATTCGAAAAATGCTGGCGCAAGCGATCACGCCGATCGATCAGCAGCGCTTCGATAGATCATTGGATAGGTCAGAGGAATGGCTGATCGCAAACCTCGGATCGGGCATTGATCCGGGGTCAAGCCGGTATTGCCCCAAATCCTCGGAGGAGACCGCCGCGACCGCCCCGCCGGCTCGGCCAAGGGCTCGTTGATCCAGATCATACGGATAGCCCGCCGGGCATGCTCCTCTTGCACAAGCAAGTGGGAGAGCCAGGGATTGACGAGCTATCGTGTCTGCTTCTTCAACGAAATCCCGCGAAACGACAGAATTTTCAAGTGTTGCCAGCGGTCGAATGTTGTCCGCTCGGCGGCAAGCCCCGAACAGGGGGTCGCGGCGGCAAAAGAGCAGTTATTGCGCTTGGAGGGCGTCCGTGATTGGCGAATTCACGCTTCTTGCATCGCAGTGGCGGAGGTGAAGGAAGGAACCTCAATCAGGGAACGTGCCGACCAGTCGATTCAACGGATGGAGCCGATATGAAGCAGCCCAACCCGCAGCGGCGGGGGGCGACCCGTCGCATTGCCGGGCGCGCCCAGCAGGATCACATCCGCGACCCCTACGAATTTCGCCAAAAGCTTGCCGAAGGCGCGGTCTGCTCGGAATGTGGCGCCGTCTTTCAAGAAGGGCGCTGGCAGTGGGCGGTCGGAGCAGAACACGCGCCGCGACAGATCTGCGCCGCCTGCCGCCGGATCGCCGACAAATTTCCCGCCGGCATCGTAACCTTGCGTGGCCCGGTGGTCCAGTCCCAAAAGGATGATATGATCAGATTGGTCCGCAATCAGGAAAATCTCGAAAAGACCGAGCATCCGCTCAATCGGATCATCAGCATCGACGAGGATCCGCAAGGGCTAGTGATTACCACGACAGACATCCATTTGCCGCGCCGGATCGGAGAAGCCGTCAAGCGCGCCTTCCATGGCGCACTCGAAATCGATTTCGATGAGGGCGGATATTTCGTGCGCGTGAACTGGACCCAATCCTGAGGGTCCCGACACCCAGGCGGATGGCGGAATCTGGATTCCGGCGCCGAGCCGATGCCCCCGCATGAGTTGCGGCCGTCGTTAAGCCGCCCCTGGGCATCGTCACGGCGCGGTAAACATCAACCGGCAATTCCGAAAGATCATGTTGCTCAAGGTCTTTGTGCAGAACGGAGAACGCTCGAGCGTCTCCAATGCCACACTATTCCCCAGAAAAGTGGCCGGCGGGCAAAGCCGTCTGTGCGCCGGTTGGGGCGGAACCGCCATAGAGGCGCTCGACGTCGTCGCGCCGGCAGAGCTGGGTACCCGACCCGAGGAGCGCCGCCGTCCCCGCGGCTATTCCGAAGCGCACCGCCTCGCGCAATGCGAGGCGACGGGTGAGACCGAGAACGATCCCTGCCAGCATGCTGTCGCCGGCGCCGACCGTGCTCTTCGCCTCGACCGGTATCGAGGGCACGCGCCCGCATCCCTGCCGGTCCGCCACCAGGGCACCCCTGGCGCCAAGCGAGACAACGACGATCTCGGCGCGGCCTTGCGTTATCACCTCGCGCGCCGCCTTTTCCTCGCCCGCCTCATCGCGGATATCCCGGCCCGTCAGCTCGGCGAGCTCGCGCAGGCTCGGCTTCAGCAAAAAAATGCCGCGGCCGGCCTGTTCGAGCGCCACGCCGGAAGTGTCCAAAACAAAGCGCTTGCCGTGCCGTTTGGCCAGCTCGGCGACCCGCGCATAAAAGTCTTGCGCAACTCCTGGCGGCAGGCTGCCGCTGGCGACGATGAATTCGGCCGCCGGCGCCGCGCCCGACAGCGCCTCAAGGCAGCGTTGTTGATCATCCAAACCGATCATCGGGCCGGGCAGGATGAAGCGATATTGCCTGCCGCTGCTACGCTCCTCGACCGCAAGGCTCTCGCGCGTGAACCCGCTGATCGCGATCACGTGATGTGCGACACCCTCCTCGCCGAGCAGGTGGCAAATCATCTCGCCGGCGGCGCCGCCGGCCGGGAAGATCGCCAGCGCCTCACCGCCCAGTGCATGGACCGCCCGCGCGACATTAATGCCGCCGCCCCCCGCATCGTATCGCGGTACGGCACAGCGCAATTTATGCACCGGCTCGATCCGCTCGGTCGAAGTCGCGATATCGAGCGCCGGGTTCATTGTCAAGGTGACGATCGCGGCCATGCGCGCGGCTTTCGGCAAGATGCTATTGCGCAGCGAGCGAAGCGTTCGCCCGTTGCTGCTCGGCCTCGTAGACGGCGGTCATCGTGCGCAAGAGGCTCGCGGCGTTGACGCTGATCGAGTCGATGCCGAGCCCGGCGAGAAACCGCGCGATCTCGGGATAGTTGGCCGGCGCCTCGCCGCAGATCCCGACATGGCGACGGTTGCGCTTGGCCCCGGTGACGGCGAGGCGCAGCATTTCGAGCATGCCGGGATCGCGCTCATCGAAGTCGAAGGCGACGATCTCGGAATCGCGGTTGACGCCGAGCGTCAGCTGCGTCAGGTCGTTGGAGCCGATCGAGAAGCCGTCGAACAATTCGGCAAACGCATCGATCGCGATGACATTGTTCGGGATCTCGCACATGACGTAGATCTCGAGCCCGTTCTCGCCCCGCTTCAGCCCGTGCCCCGCCATCGCCCTTATCACCTCTTCGCCTTCCGCGACGCGGCGGCAGAACGGGACCATGATCTTGAGGTTGGTAAGGCCCATCTCGCCGCGCACCCGGGCGAGTGCGGCGCATTCCAGCGCGAAGCCCTGGGCATAGGCCGGGTGCGCGTAACGCGCGGCGCCGCGGAAGCCGAGCATCGGGTTGTCCTCTCTGGGCTCGAACCCCGCGCCTCCTACGAGGCTCGCATATTCGTTGGTCTTGAAGTCGGAGAGCCGAACGATGACCGGCTTCGGATAGAAGGCGGCGGCAATCGTCCCAATGCCCTCGGACAGCTTCTCGACGAAAAAATCGGTCGGCCGGGCATAATTGCGCACGCGCCGTGCGATTTCGGCCCGCGCCGTCTTCGAAGCAACCTTCTCGGGGGTAGCGAGCGCCATCGGATAGATGCCGATATGCTCGCTGATGACGAATTCCATGCGCGCGAGGCCGACGCCGTCGTTCGGCAGCATCGCCGTGTGATAGGCCCGCTCCGGATTGCCGAGATTGACCATGATCTCGGTGCGCGGTGGCGGGAGCCCCACCACCGGCACGCGCGTCACCTCGAACGGCAGCTCGCCGGCGTAGACATTGGCGGTCTCGCCTTCCGCGCAGCTGACCGTCACCACCGTTCCGGTGTGCAGGGCGGCGAGCGCCTGCTTGGCGCCGACGACCGCCGGCACGCCCAATTCGCGTGCCACGATCGCCGCGTGACAGGTGCGCCCGCCGCGGCTGGTGACGATCGCCTTCGCCGTCTTCATCACCGGCTCCCAATCGGGAGTGGTCGTTTCGGCGACCAGCACCTCGCCGGGCAGGAACGCGGAGAGATCGCGCGCCTCGCTGACGACCCGAACCACACCGGAGGCGATCTTTTCGCCGACCGCACGCCCGGTGGCCAGCACCCTGCCGGCGCCCTTCAGGGCATAGATCTCGAAAGCGTCGGCGGTGCGTTGCGAGGCCACCGTTTCCGGACGCGCCTGGACGATGTAGAGCCGGCCGTCGTCGCCGTCTTTGGCCCATTCGACATCCATCGGGGTCGGGTGCCCGGCGAGACGCGAATAGTGGTCCTCTATGCGGATCGCGCAATCGGCGAGTTCAAGCACCTCGGCGTCGGCGAGGCAGAACCGTTCGCGCTCGCTCTTGCGCGTCTTCAGATTGCGGGTGCTGGCGGCGCCGTGCCCGCGCGCATAGACGAGCCGGGCTTCCTTTCCGCCGAGCGAGCGGCTCAAAACGGCGCGGTATCCCTGGCGAAAGGTCGGCTTGTGGACGTAAAACTCGTCGGGGTCGACCTTGCCCTGCACGATGTTCTCGCCGAGGCCCCAAGATCCGGTGATGAAGACCACCTCGCGGAACCCGGATTCGGTGTCGAGGGTAAAGATGACCCCGCTGGCGGCGAGATCGGAACGCACCATTTTCATGACCCCGACCGACAGCGCGACCTTGAAGTGGTCGAAGCCGTGTTCGACGCGGTAGACGATCGCGCGATCGGTAAAGATCGAGGCAAAGCAGCGGCGGCATGCCTCGACAACATCGGCCGGGCCGCGCACATGCAAAAAGCTCTCATGCTGCCCGGCAAAGCTCGCGGTAGGCAGGTCCTCGGCCGTTGCCGAACTGCGCACGGCAACGGCGACCCCCTTGCCGCAGCGTTCTTCGAGCGTGCGATAGGCGGCGACGATCCGCCGGCGCAGCTCCGCACTGCCGGTCGCGTCGTAGACGATGCGGCGGGCAGCGGCGGCGCGCTCGGCCAGCAGCGGGACATCGCGATGGTCCAGATTGTCGAGCAGGCGGCGCAACTCACCTTCGACGCCGGCGACGGCAAGGGCGCTGCGATACGCGGCGGCCGTCAGCGCGAAGCCGTCCGGAACCTGGGCGCCGAGCAGCGCGCGAAGTTCGCCGAGCGAGGCGGTTTTTCCGCCGACCGCGGGGATGTCGGCGAGCCGGATGTCGTCGAACCACCGGACAAAGAGTTTTTCGGACATCGCGGCTTTCTCCTGTCGCCGTCGCCACTCGCTGAGGCACCGTGGCCGCGGACGGCAGGCATCGCCTTGACCTATGTCAAGCAGTCACTCGATTGTGCCCCCGCAAGCGACGGCCGCGTTGCCCGGCAATACCGTTCGTCAGCTTGTGCAATCGGGCGCGGCCGCGCGAGAGGCGGGACCGAGCGGGTTCCGACCGGGATGCCGAGCGAGGCCGCTGCAGTCTCTCGCCGTCGATTGGGGCGTGCACGCCAGGACGCCATCGTTCTCGTCGAAGACCAAGGTCGCCGCATCGGTAATGTTCAAGACGTTTCGGAACACGTCACTGGTCCGGCGGTTCTTCACGGCGACCCGTTGTCGCATCGGGAGTGACGATGTTTTGCAGCCGCGCGCGATCGACGATTTGCAAATGCCGCCGGTCATTGAACCTGACAAGCTCGCGGCTTTGCAGGACCCGGAAAGAGCGGCTTACCGACGCTAGGGTCAGCCCCAGGTAATCGGCAATGTCGGAGCGGGTCATCGGCAGGTAGATCTCGGTG
>JAJPIH010000458.1 GCA_021324875.1 Alphaproteobacteria bacterium | reverse complement strand
GGCGACCAGCCCGATCTGGCCGCGTATTTCGGCCCATGACGGTCCTGGTCACCGGCGGCGCCGGGTTCATCGGCTCGGCCTTGGTGCGCGCCCTCGTCGGCGACGGCGAGCGGGTGGTCACGATCGACAAGTTGACCTATGCCGGCAACCTCGACAATCTCGCCGCAGTGCTGGCCTGCGCCAAACACACTTTTATCCGGGCCGACATTTGTGACCGGATGGCGATCGCGGCCGCCTTGCGCGAATATCGGCCGCGGATTGTCTATCATCTCGCCGCGGAGAGCCATGTCGACCGGACGATCGACACCCCCTCCGCCTGTATAGAGACCAATATCGTCGGCACCGCGGTGCTGCTCGAGACGGCGCTTGATTATTGGCGCTCGCTCGATGCGGCCGGGCGCGACGAATTTCGCTTTCTGCAGGTTTCGACCGACGAGGTCTATGGCGAACTCGGCGCCGAAGGCCAGTTCACGCCCGAGAGCCGCTACCGCCCGAGTTCGCCCTATTAGGCCAGCAAGGCCGCAGCCGACCACCTCGCGCGGGCTTGGCACCGCACCTACGGTCTCCCGGTCCTGATTTCAAATTGCTCGAACAATTACGGTCCCTTCCAATTCCCGGAGAAATTGATCCCGCTGATGATCCTGAACGCGCTCGCCGGCCGGCCGCTGCCGGTTTACGGAGCGGGGGCCAATGTCCGCGACTGGCTGCATGTCGATGACCATGTCTGGGCGCTGCGGCGGATCGCGACCCGGGGACAAATCGGCGAGACCTATCTGATCGGCGCCCGGGCGGAGGCGCGCAATATCGACATTGTGCGGATGATCTGCGCCCTGCTCGACGCCCGGCGGCCGGAGGGCGCCCCGCATGCGCGGCTGATCACCTTCGTGCCCGATCGACCGGGGCACGATGCGCGCTATGCGATCGATCCCGCCAAGACCGAAGATGAGCTCGGTTGGCGGCCGCGTTACGGGCTTGAAGAGGGCCTTGCGGCGACGGTTGATTGGTATGTGGCCAACCACAAATGGTGTCAGCGGGCGACCAGGATCTACCAGCAACAGCGCCTTGGCCGCTTGCCCGAGGCGGCCGCGTGAAGCTGGTCATCCTCGGCGCCGGCGGCCAGGTCGGGCGCGCGCTTGCCGAGCGGACTGGCCCCGCGGCCCGAGCCCTCGACCGGAATAGCTGTGACATCTGCGATCCGGCGAGTGTGGCCCGCGCCTTGTCCGGGCCGGAGGTGGAGTTGGTCGTCAATTGCGCCGCCTACACCGCGGTCGACCGTGCCGAAGGCGACGCCGAACGCGCCTATGCGGTCAACGCCCGGGGAGCGGAGATCGTCGCGCGCACCGCCGCCGATCGCGGCCTGCCCGTCATTCACCTGTCGACCGATTATGTCTATTCCGGCGCCGGATCAGAGCCGCACCGCGAAGATGAACCTTGCGCGCCGGTCAATGTCTACGGCGCGTCAAAGTCGGCCGGCGATGCCTCGGTTGCCGCCGCCAATCCGCGTCATTTGCTGCTGCGGGTCTCGTGGGTGTTTGGCGTTCACGGTGCCAATTTCGTCAAGACGATGCTGCGGCTTGGGCGTGAACGCGACGAATTGCGCATCGTCGCCGACCAGACGGGCGGTCCCACCGCTGCCGATGACATCGCCGCTGCAATCATCCGGCTCGCCGAGAGCTGTACAAGACCCGGTTTTGCCGCCTGGGGCACCTATCACTTTTGCGGCGCGCCGGCCACCAATTGGCACGGTTTTGCCGAGGCGATTTTTGGCCGCGCCCGCGGCCCGCGTCCGCGCCTGGTTGCGATTACCAGCCGCGAATACCCGACACCCGCCGCCCGGCCGCTCAATTCGACGCTCGATTGCCGGCGGATTAAGGAAGTGTTCGGGATCGAGCAGCCCGATTGGCGAGGGTCACTGACCCGGGTGCTGACCGCTTTGGGCGAGGCCGCCGCATGAAAGGGATCGTTCTTGCCGGTGGCACCGGCAGCCGCCTGTGGCCGATCACGCACGCGGTCAGCAAACAGCTTCTGCCGGTCTACGATAAGCCGATGATCTATTATTCGTTGACCACGCTGATGTTGGCCGGCATCCGCGAGATCCTGATCATCACGACCCCTGAGGATGCCGGACATTTTCGTGCCCTCATCGGCGACGGCAGCGCTTGGGGCATGATCATCTCTTATGCGGTTCAGCCGCGGCCGGAGGGTTTGGCGCAGGCCTTTCTGATCGGGCGGGATTTTATCGCCGGTGACCGCGCGGCCCTGGTACTGGGCGACAACCTCTTTTACGGCCAGGGATTTGGCGCGACGTTGCGGCGCGCGGCGGCGAGCCGTTCGGGAGCGGTGATTTTTGGCTATTGGGTGCGCGACCCGTCGCCCTACGGCGTCGTCGATCTCGGCGAGGACGGCAGGGTGCGGGCGATTATCGAAAAGCCGGCATCGCCCCCCTCGCATTACGCGGTCACCGGCCTCTATTTCTACGACGAACGGGTCGCCGATATCGCCGCAACCCTGACCCCCTCGGCGCGCGGTGAGCTCGAAATCACCGATCTCAACAATCGCTATCTGGCTGAGGGACGCCTGGAGCTGGAGTTGCTGGGGCGCGGCTTTGCCTGGCTCGATACCGGCACTCCGGAGACCTTGCTGCAAGCCGCCGAGTTTGTTGCCACGATCGAGGCCCGCCAGGGCCTCAAAATCGCCTGCCCCGAAGAAGTCGCCTGGCGGCAGGGCTGGATCGACGACGCCCAATTGCAGGCCCTGGCCGCCCGGTACAAGGGAAATTCATACGGACGCTATCTCGCGGAATTGCTGGATTAGAGCCGCACCCCGGTGCGCTGGGCCGACGGCAGCGGGTGCCGGCGTTCGGCTCGTCCGCCGGGCCGGCCGCAAACCCGGCTAATCGAGGCGCAAGGGTTCGCTGTCGAGGTCCTCGGCGCGCTCGATTTCGATCAGCACCGCAAAGCCGGCCTTGTTCGGGTCGCGGTCCTTTTCCGGTTGCACCAGCCGGCGCCAAACCTCCTCGTAAACCGGACCCGATTTGTAGACCTTGGCGCGGCCGTAAAAGCGGGCGATCCCGCCCTTGGGCAGAATCCCTTGCTCGCGCAGTTCGGGTTTGCGGAAATAGACCGTCAGCGCCGTCCCGTCGCGCAGATTGGCGTTGGTCGTGCCCTTTCCCCGTTCCCACAGGGCCAGATGGTCGTCGTCATAGACCATCGTGCCGCCGCGCGGCGTGATCTGGGCAAAACCGTTGGGCAACACGCTGCCGACCAGGCAAACATGGGCCGGAAACGCGGTGTTGATATGGGATTGCAGCACCTTCGGGATTTTTGCCATTGCGAGCCTCCTTGCTCAAATCATCCGGTCTGACCGAGCCGCGAAGCATCGCCGCTTCGCGCGCCCGGGACGTCCTTCCAACATAGACGCGGTTGCCGGCCATCGCCGCCCTGAGCCGCGTCGGAGCCGCGCCCGATGGAACCGCAGCCTCCGCGCTCAGAGATGCTGGCGTACGAACTCTCCCAGCATGGCGATCAGATGCGTGATGTCATCCCGCAGTCGAGTAAAATTATCGTTTCTGTTCAACGTCTTCTGATCCATGTAGAGGGCCCGGTCGACCTCGATCTGGAGGCTGTGCCGACCCGCCGCCGGTCGGCCCTGGCGCTTGACGATCTCCACCCCCTTGTAGATCTCGTTGATGCGCACGTCATAGCCGCGCCGGCGCAGGACACCGGCGACAAATTCGGTGAATTCCTTGGCGCAGGTTGTGCCGTCGCGATCACCGAGCACAAAATCGGCGGGCCGGCCGATATCACGCGCGCTCCGCTTCGACGGCATCGAGTGGCAGTTGATGTGCCAGACGGCGCCATACTTCTGGTGAAGCCGGCCGCAGGCTTCGTCGAGCACGCGGTGGTAAGGCGTATGACAGCGCTCGATCCGGCCGAGCACCTCGTCGACCGTCAGTTTCCGGTCATAGATCGGTGTGCTCGGGCGTGCGACGCGGCGCACCAGCCCCAGTCCAGCGCGGGTGTTGTGCGAGGGCCGCAGCGGGCTCGGCCACTCGCCGTCGATCAGCGCCGTGTCGATGTCGTCGACAGCCCGGTTCGGATCGAGATAGCTGCGCGGAAACAGCGCCCCGATCAGGGTGGCGCCATGGTTTGGAGCCGCGGCGTAGAGTTCGTCGACATAGGCGTCTTCGGCCCGACGCAAGGTTTCGAGCGGACAGGTGAAGGCGAAATCTTCAGGGTAAAGCGAACCGCTGTGGGGCGAGTCGAACACCAGCGGTAATTCCGCCCCGTCGGGGTCCCGCCGCCAGAGCACACCGGGAATCTCGAAATCCATTGCCTCGACCTGGTTGTCACCCCACGCCATTCGCTCACAATCGTCACGCCGCGCCGGCGTGCCGGCGGCATGCGTTCAAACTTTATGAAGGACGCCCGCGCGGAGCAAGCCGGATGCGGCCGAAACCAGCGGTTTGAGCGGCCGCGTTGCGGCCCGGTGTCATGAGGGTGACCCGATCCCGCAACCGGTGCACAATGCACCCCCCGATACCGCCACGCGGGAGCCTTGCGTGTCCGAGCCCTATTACCCGGTGGAGCTGAGCCCCCCCGACATTTCGCCCTACCGCGCCGGCAACACCGGCGTCGATTATGTCACCACCTTTGACAGCGGTGCCGCCGGTCCGCATGTCATGATTGCAGCCCTGACCCATGGCAACGAGATCTGCGGAGCGATCGCCCTCGACCGCCTGTTTCGCGCCAGGCTGCGGCCCCGCCGCGGCAAGCTCACCCTGGCGTTCAACAATGTCGCCGCCTATCACAGCTTCAACCCGCGCTATCCGATCGCCTCACGCTTTGTCGATGAGGATTTCAACCGGCTATGGGACGAGGCGACCCTGGACGGCCCCCGCCAGTCGGTCGAACTGGCACGGGCGCGCGAGCTGAGGCCGTTTGTCGAGGCGGCCGATTTTTTGCTCGACATTCATTCGATGCAGCATGCGACGGCCCCGTTGATGCTCGCCGGGACGCTGCCGCGATCGGTCGCCTTGGCACGCAAGGTGGGTATTCCGGAGCTGATCATGTGCGACGAGGGCCATGCCGCCGGCAGGCGCATGCGCGACTATGGCGCGTTTGCCGATCCGGCGTCGCCCAAAACCGCGCTCTTGATCGAGGCCGGACAGCATTGGCAGACGCGCGCCGCCGAGGTCGCGACCGATGTCATGCTCCGCTTTCTGGTGGCGCTGGCGGTGGTGGAGCGGGAAGAAGCCGCTTCGCTCGGCGGACCCGATTTTGACGCCCGGCCGCACCAGCGCGTGATCGAGGTCACCGAAGCGGTAACGATTACCGCTGAGCGGTTCGAATTTGCCGGCGAGTTCCGCGGGCTTGAGGTACTCGACCCCAAAGGAACCCTGATCGGGCGTGATGGCGAGCGCGAAATCCGTACACCCTACGACCATTGCGTGCTGATCATGCCGTCGCGCCGGTCGGGCCGCGGCCAGACCGCGGTCCGGCTCGGCCGCTATGTCGACTGAGCCCAGCGAAGCCGGCGGCACCGGCAAACATGGCGGCCTCGCGCCGAGGGAGGTTCTGAAGCGGAGTTTTCCGCCGATTGTCGACGCGCGCGCCAAAGTCCTGGTGCTCGGCACATTGCCCGGGGAAGAATCGCTGCGGCGCCAGCAATATTACGCGCATCCGCGCAACCTGTTCTGGCCGATCCTGTGCGCGCTATTTGGCGCGATCCTGCCCGCTGATTATGAAGAACGGGTGGCTTTTGCCCGGGCGCAGCGCATCGCGCTGTGGGATGTCTGCGCCAGCGGCGCGCGCGAGGCCAGCGCCGATGCCTCGATACGGGCCGAAACGCCCAACGCGATCGACCGGCTGCTCGACGCACACCCGGCGATCCGCACGATCGCCTTCAACGGCACCGGCGCCCGCCGGCTTTATGACCGGCATTTCCCGCGCCGCGCGGGGATCCGCTATCTGGCGATGCCGTCGACGAGCCCGGCCCATGCCCGGCTCGACTTCGCCGCCAAGCTCGCGCGCTGGCGGGCGTTGCGCGAGGCGCTGACCGACGCCCCGTGCTGAACCAGGCGCGCCTGGCTGACCGCGGCCCGGGGGTCGAGCGTCAAGGCGAGACGATGGCGCCGGTCCCGGACGGCGACGGGCCAAGCGCGGCCTCAAGCGCTCAAGGTTTTCCAATCGACGCCGCGCTCAAAGGCGGCAGCGGCACGGTAGATCGTCTCCTCGCCAAAGGCCCTGGCCACCAGCATCATGCCCACCGGCAAACCATCGACCCGTCCGCAGGGAAGGCTCATCGCCGGATGGTGCGTGCAGTCGAATTGCGATGTATTGGCCGGCTCGAAAGCGCGCTGCAGGATTTCGGCGACCGGCGCGTTGGCGGCGGGCAGCGGTGTCGCGACAATCGGCAGCGTCGGCATCAATAACAGATCGTAACGTTCGAGTGCTTCGTCGTAGGCGCGACGCAGGCGCCGCACCAGGTTTTGTGCCTTGGCGTAATAATGGCCGCGGTGGCGCGTCACCATATAGTGGCCGAGCATCATAGAGTTCTTGAGACTATCCGACAACTCAGCGGCACGACTGCGCCATCCGCTGTGAAAATCGAGCAGTGAGGTGACGTAGAGCCCCTGCCAATTGAAACCGAAGCCGTTGCCCAGCATCATCTGCATCAGCGCGCCTTCAGCCGCGATCGCCAGCCAAATGGCCTTGCCTTGCCGGTGCAGGGGGATCGAGACGGTCTCGACAACGGCGCCCAAACCGCGAAAGCGAGCGGCCGCCTCGCGCACAATCGCGTCGACTTGCGGCAGCGCGTCGCGGTGGCCAAAGCCTTCCTCGACAATGCCGATCCGCAACCCGGCGGCGCCCAAACCCAGGGCGTCGCGGTAGGGCCGCGCGACGGCGAGGGCGCTCTGACGCGGATCGAGCCCGTCGGGTCCGGCCAGCACATCGAGCAGCAACGCATTATCCTCGACGGTGGCGGTCATTGGGCCGGTGTGGTCCAAGGTCAGCTCGATCGGCATGATGCCGGTATACGGCACCAGACCGTGGGTCGGTTTCAGCCCGTAAATGCCGCAAAATGACGCCGGGATGCGGATCGAGCCGCCCTGGTCGCCGCCCAGCGCCATCGGCACCTCGCCGGCGGCGCCAACGGCAGCGCTCCCCGAAGACGAGCCGCCGGCCGAATAGCCCATCCGGTGCGGATTGTGCACCGGCCCGCCGGCACTGGTATGGCTGCCGCCCGAGAAGCACAAATACTCGCACACGGTTTTGCCAACGATCGTGCCGCCGGCGTCGAGGATGCGGGTGGCGACCGTGGCGTCGATATCGGGGACATAGCCTTCCAGCGTCGAGGCGCCGTTCATCATCGGCACGCCCGCCAGGCAGATATTGTCCTTGAGCGCCACGCGCTTGCCGGCAAGTTTGCCGGAGGCCGCACCCGTGATCTCGGTCTTGACATACCAGGCACCGTAGCGGTTTTCCTCGGGCGCCGGCCGCCGGCCGGGCAGCCGGGGGTAGGTTACGGGCGGCGTTTCGTCGGCCATCCGGTCGAGGGTGTTGTAGGCCGCAAACGACGCCTTGAGCGCTTCGTGATGGGCGGCAAGATCGGGCTCGGCCAGAGAAAAACCGAGCTCGGCGGCAATTTCGCCCAACTCCTCCAGCGTCGGCAATTTGACCGTGTCGAGCGACATCCAAACCTCCCCGGGGCGGCGTAGCGCGCCCGCGTCAGCGGAACCGCGGCATCACCTCCTGGCACAACAGACGCATGGCGCGCACGACATTGGCGTGAGGAATAAGACCGCCGCAGTTCAATTCGGCCAGGATCCCGTCGATGCCGAGCTCGCTTTGCAATTCGCGCAGCTGTGCGACAACCCGGTCGGGCGTGCCGATCAGCACCTGACCCTCGAGCGCTTCTTCATAGGTCAGGCTTTCGAGCCGCTTCAGGCGCTCGGCCCGGCCCTCGATGGCGCGGGTGCCGGAGCGGGACAGCGAGTCGCGCAGCCGCTCGGTCTGTTCGCGGTAGAAATGCATCCAGCTGTCACGCGGCTCTTCGCGCGCGGCGGTTTCGGTCTCGGCGAGATAGGTCGGCACGCGCAAATAGACCTCGCCCCTCCCGGGATGCCCGGCCGCCTGGTAGGCCGCGCGATATTCGCGGATCGACGGCAGAAATTCGGCGAACGAACCGTGACGCGCGTTCAAAAAAATCGGCAAGCCGCGGGCGCCGACCGCGGGATAGGTGTCGGGGCTCGCAGCCGCGATGCGGATCGGCGGGTGGGCTTTTGGTATGGCTTTGGCGTGACCCGGATATTGTGGAATTTGTAAAATTTCCCGTCATAGCTGACCGGCGGCTCCGCCCATGCCCGCTCGAGAATGTCGAGCACCTCGACAAAGCGCTCGCGGCTTTCGGCATAGGAAACGCCGTAATCCTCGTAGGTGCGCGGCAGGCCGCTGCGTCCGACCCCGAAAATCAGACGGCCGCCGCTGATCTGATCGACCGTGGCGGCTTCCTCGGCGAGCCGCAGCGGATGGCAGAGCGGCAGCACCTGCACCGCGATCCCGATCCTGATGCGCCGGGTACGGGCCGCGATTGCGCTGGCAATGCTGAGCGGCGCCGATAACACCGAGCGTTCGGGATCGAAGTGCAGTTCGGCGAGCCACATCACATCGAGCCCCAACGCCTCGGCCGCCTCGATCTGCGCAAAACCTTCGGCAAAGCTGACGGCGTCACCGCACCCCGGCACCGCCGGAAATTGATGAAACATGCCGAATTCCATGGTCCCGCCTCCCCGCCGACAATGCGCACGCCAAAACAACCCGGGCTATCGTGACGCGCCGCATCGGCCTTGCGCAAGCGCGACGCAT
>JAJPIH010000005.1 GCA_021324875.1 Alphaproteobacteria bacterium | reverse complement strand
CCGCGCTCGCCGATCAGCCCGAATTCGAGCGAGGTGCCGCGATGCGGACAATGCAGTTCGAGCAGGCCGACCGACCCCGCTTTGTCGCGAAAGGCGACCAGATCCTCGCCCATGATCCGCAGCCGCAGCGGCAGATCCTTCAGATCGTCGGAAAAACACACCGGCTGCCAGAAGCGGCGCAGATATTCGCCGCCCGGCGTGCCCGGCCCGACATGGGTCAGCTCGGCGTCTTCGGGCGGCACCTCGCGGTGCAGATAGCCGCCATACCGGGTGCGAAGAAACGGGGCCCGCTTCGCCGCCATCGATTGCCTCCTGTTCCGAAATGCGCGCTGTTGTCTTTCCGCGCGGCCTGACCAACGGCCGACGGAACCATCGATCAAGCCGCGCCAACCGCGGAAGTATATTCGCCGATTCGATGCCGCTCAATCGCTCGCACCGGCGGCGTGGCGCGGTTTCAAAAGCGCCAACGACGTGCCGCCCCTGCGGCTTAAGCCCGGGGTCATGCCGCACCCGGTTGGCGGCCGAACCGTCAGGCCCCCGGCGTCCACCGGGAGAACGGCCAACCCTCGGCGTATCACGATCACCAAGGAGCCCTCGGCGAGGGCGCCGGCGGCCAAGAACGGCGCGTTGACGCCGTCGCGGCCTGGCCCGATTGCGGCGGTTTCGGGGCGGCGCCGGCCGCGGTCTCCCGCAACCCATGGTTTGGGGCATATTCCCGTCCGCTGTAAAATACAGCGAGTTTACAGCGGAATCTCTCCTTTAAGTAGAACAGCCCCGTTCGCCAGCGGCGACGCGAAGCCCTCACTGCCAGGGGAGCAATCCGCCGCCTCCATCCCCGCGCACAAAGCTCGCGCCCGGGACCCGCCGCGAAACCCGCCCTGCCGGTAGTTTCAGCGTGAGGCGACTTCGCGCAACCCGTCTCGGCCGAAACCCGACTGCCGGGCGGCAAGCGCGCCTCGCTCCGGTCCAACCCGCAATCAGGATACACCGCCATTATGGCAACACGTCGCCACGTCCTTTGCCGCCGCTTCCCGGGCTCGGAGAGCCAAACGGGTGCTGTATATCCTGCGCCCCATTCCCTCGAGGATTCCGCCCCGCAAGGAGTGAAAGCGTGATCCGCCGAAGATGGTCAGCGGGTCCCGGGTGCGCCTTCTTGCGACGTGCTTCATCTGGCGGATTTCTTGACCCAAGGCGAGGAAGAACTATCTGACCGTGCGCGGGGGAGCGCAAAACAACAGGGTTTCGGGGCGGAAATGGCTCTGACCGAACCCGAGGGCCAGTCGTCTGCCAATGCAAATCTCTGATCGCACCCTGGATGATCTGCTCCGGAAGGTTTTCCGGTCACTGCTGGCGAGCAAGCACCTGATCACTGCGTCGCGCGGCACAACGCGGGAGCTGATCGGGGTCTTGCTGAAGCTGGAACGCCCACGGGCTCGGCTCAGTCGCAGCGAGACTCGCGGACGGGCGTTCAGTTGTCTCGGAGAGTTTCTCTGGTATCTGACCGGAGACAATCAACTCGATTTCATTCGCTACTACATCCGAAAGTACGAGAAAGAGTCAGAGGATGGGAAAACCATTTATGGCGGTTATGGACCACGCATTTTCTGCCAACGCGGTCACAACCAACTTGAGAACGTCATCAGGCTGCTGAGCGAGCACGATACATCCCGGCGTGCCGTCATTCAGTTGTTCGATGCCGAGGATATAGCCGGGCCCAAGCGCCGACTCGAAATTCCGTGCACCTGTACCCTGCAATTCATGGTGCGAGACAGGAAGTTGCATTTGATCGCCAACATGCGGTCGAACGATGCATTTAAGGGGCTGCCGCACGACATCTTCGCATTCACCATGCTTCAAGAAGTCGTGGCGAGAACGCTTGGTGTTGACGTAGGGCCGTATCAGCAGTTCGTGGGCAATCTCCATCTTTACGACGAGAACGAGGTTGCCGCGCAACATTACATAGAGGAAGGGTTTCAATCCGCCGTCGAGATGCCCGCCATGCCGGAGGGCGACCCGTGGCCGTCTATCCAAACGGTAATGGCTGCGGAGGCGCGCATCCGAGCAGGCGAACCCTGTGAAGCGAATGATTGCGGCGTGGAGCCGTATTGGGCAGACCTCATACGGCTTCTGCAAATCTTCTCGGTAAAGGACCCCAAGACGATCGGAGCCATCAATGCGAAAATGGTCTTCGGTGGCTACGCATCGTACATCCAGGCCGTCCGTCAGCGCCGATCTCGGCCGAAGAAGAATGGAGCATCACCCGGCGAGACATCGGTGAACCGGTGATCGTGGAGGGAGTGTGAGCGCGTGTGGCCGACGCGGCAGGCAAGAGCGGACCAGCTCGACGCGGACCTACAGGCATTCTCCGAAAACCAGTGTGCCTTGCCGGGAATTGCTGATCCCCTTGCGAGGCGAACGCTCGTAAAACAGATGATCGCAAGCCTGCGTCGGTTGGACTACTCCCGCATCATCAGCACTCGGGACATCAGTCCGGATCGCGCCGATCCGCAGAACCAGCTATTCGATCCGGAAAAGGCGGCAGTTCTCCACTTTCGAGCTGGTCGGCTAGACGAGGCGTTCTGGCTCGTCTTCCTGATCACCCATTTCGGCAAAAGTCTGAAGCATGGCTGGCGGATGCTTCGTGATGTGTATTCTGGGCTCGGTGCAGGCCGCTGGACATGGGCGCGCGTCAGCGCTGATCCGGCGGCTTTTCGATCGTGGCTGCTTGCCAATCAGGGGCATATCGGGGGTCGCTTCGGCAGCCACCGCAAGCGCGAGAGCATAAGAGCTGATCTTCCTGGCGGCACCGCCGCCGTGGTGGAGAGTTACGTCGCCTGGGTGGGCCCTGCACATTCCCATGCTACGTTGATGTCCGTTCTCACTCGGGCCGGCGGCAACAGTCCGGAGAGCATTTTCGACCATTGCTACAATGCGATGACCGTCACCCGGTTCGGCCGTCTCGGCAAATTTGATTACCTCTGCTTGCTCGGCAGACTGGGGTTCGCCAACCTCATTCCCGGATCGGCGTACCTCGCCGGCGCCACCGGACCTCTTTCCGGCGCGCGCCTGCTATTTGGCGGTCGGACGGATGCTCGGCTCGACGCGACCACCCTTGAGGACCGACTTTGCGATTTGGACGCCGTATTGAAGATAGGCATGCAGGCGATGGAGGACTCTCTATGCAACTGGCAAAAGAGTCCGAAATGTTACATACACTTTCGCGGCTAGGCGGTCGCTGCGTGGATTTCGTCCCACCTGTACCGGCGCTTAAGAAAATTTAATTGATGGGGACCGATCATCCGGCGGTGCTGCATCTGACCGACAACGATCCCGGGCGAGATGCCGATTGACACGGCGAACCTCATTACATCTCGCGCTCGTGGGCGGAGATTTGCCATCTCTTCTTGGCGCTCCGGCGGAACCAGCAAGCTCTCCGAGAAAGTATTCGCTTCCTTTTCCTTCTCGGTCAACTCAGCGGCGTCGCCGTCGACGAACGTCGACCGATCCCCGTGTAAGAGCAAATGGCCGATTTCGTGGAAGAAGCTAAACCAAAACTGATCATCAGAGAGGTAACGGAAGCTCAATACAACCATGGCTTTAGTCGAGGAGAAAAATCTCGTTGCACCACTCGCACTGCACCCCGCCGGTGCACGCAGAAAAACTACGACAATGCCCACTTCGGCGCACAGTGCGCGCAGGCGTGGGATGAAATATGTGAGGTTTTTGGCCTTCGTGAGTACCCGCATTTCCGCGAGGCGCGCGCGAAGTCCGGCCGCGCTCCAGGGGCGGCACGGCACACTGCTCGCCTGAATTTCGGCTTGCCGCAGCCACGCCGCGAGAGCACCAAGTTTTGATTCGAATGCGGGCGAGGTCCGAAACGAAAATCGGTTCTGGAATTCTGCGTACCGCTCCCGCCATTCACACGGATCATTGACGTCGAAATAGGTCAACGCTGCGCGGAACGTATCCTGCGGCCCATCGGTGGCGGGCAACCAACCAGATGCAACCATGTCCTCTATCGGCAGCACCTTCAGCCAAGCCCTCACTTGCTCCGTCGGCACGGCCTTTGCTATCCGCCGGAGGTCCTCGTCAAATTGCTGCTGTCGGGTTTTCCAGAACGTCGCCGACCCGCCGACGCACCCTGACAGCTGTCCCGCTAAGCTGTCGTCGATCGACACACTGCCCGAGAGCAGCCCGTAGACGAAAGAGGTATCTCTGCCCAGGCACTGGGCAAGCGCTAAGGGTGAGAGGTCGCGCCTGTCGAGCAGCGTCCGCAGCGTGTCTCCAGGTTTTGAGAACCATTCTGGTTGAAATTTTTGCTCAGGCACTGTTTGCCTCCAATGCAACTACCTGTATCCGGGTCACCTGCGTCCAGTCCGTCGAGCCATCGGGATGGACCGGCGGTTTGACATGCCCTGCTTGGAAAACAAGGTTGTACCCGGTACGGAGGCGCAAGGACCGCTTCGAAGGTGGACGATCAGTAATATCGTCGCCGAACAGGTCGGAAAGCTCAGCAACGGTCGTTGCCGCGACAAAATCCGCGAGCCGGGTCGCCAGCTCTCGAGCCGCATCCTCGCCGAGAGCTATCTTCGCCGTCCTGCGATTTTGGCAGATGCTTCTCAGGCGGAAGGTCGCAAATGAAAGCTCCACCCGATCCGGCTCCCAGGCCGAATTGACAGATCGTGCACAGCCGAACCACGTAGGTGTTCCTACGTTGCGATTGCGCGGTTGTTCTGATTGTGCACCATTCGCTGAATTTTCTCACCGTTCAGCTGGGTCAGGTTCCATCGTACACAACAAATGGCTTAAGTTCTATATTCGTTCGCAGAAAATCAGGGAAAATTCCAGTCGCTCAAAAAGGCAAAAGCTATGGAGGATCGCGTTGGGCCACGGCGTACTCCGCGTGGAACGCGAATCGGATGAGCGAAATCTTAACAGACGGGAAAATTTGCTACGCTTGCGGGCGCTTGCGCACGCACAGCGGTTTGGCGTGACCTCGGCCAGTTCGGGGTCCGCGATTTTGGCGAGGGCCGGCGCGAGGTGCGTTGCGCCGCTGGGTCACCTCATATTCGCAGGTTACGGTGTTCGTGGTCGGGACGAAACGCCCGCCCCGAGGCCGGCTTCGATAGCCAATCGTGCGCGCGTATCCGTGTCTTGACCGCGCCCGCCCGGCGCGCCTCCAGAGCTTGCCCGTGGCGTAATCTAGGGCGGGGGGCGGGGCGCGTGCAGTCCCGGGCTCCGGGCCGGTCACGGGGCTTGCGGCGGAGGCGGTCGGCAAACCTCGG
>JAJPIH010000390.1 GCA_021324875.1 Alphaproteobacteria bacterium | reverse complement strand
GCAGAAATGGGACCCCGAGACGCTCAACAAGTGGCTCTTCAACCCGCAGCAATTCGCCCCCGGGACCAAAATGACCTTCGCCGGTATCCCCAAGGTCGAAGAGCGCGCTGACGTCATCAAATATCTCGAATCGTTGAAATAAACCAATCCGGCTCCGCCGGCTTCTGAAAAGGCTTGGCCGCTGCCCGCGATCGACGATTACCTGGCCCTCGCCGCCGAACTGGCCGATGCCGCCGGGTCGGTGATTCGGCCTTATTTCCGCACGGGTGTCGCGGTCGAGGACAAAGCCGATTTGAGCCCGGTCACGGCGGCCGATCGCGCCGCCGAAGCGGCCATGCGCCAATTGATCGAGCGCCGCTTTCCCGATCACGGCATTCTTGGCGAGGAATTCGGACCGACCCGCGCCGAGGCCGAACATGTCTGGGTGCTTGACCCGATCGACGGGACCAAATCCTTCATCAGCGGCGTGCCGTTGTTTGGCACGCTGATCGCGCTGACCTGCGCCGGTCGCCCGATTCTGGGCGTGATCGACCAGCCGATCCTGGGTGAGCGCTGGAGCGGCGCCGCCGGCCGGGCGAGCACCTTGAACGGCCGCCCGATCCGCGTCCGTCCCTGCCCGCGGCTGGCCGCGGCAAGCCTGTTTGCGACCAGCCCCGACATGTTTCACGGGTCCGACGCGGCGGCTTTTGCCCGCGTTGCGGCGGCCGCCAAGCTCGTCCGCTACGGCGCCGATTGCTACGCCTATGGGCTGTTGGCGGCCGGTTTTGTCGATCTTGTGCTTGAAGCGAGCCTCAAGCCTTACGATTTTTGCGCGATCGCGCCGGTCGTCGAAGGCGCGGGCGGGGTGGCGAGCGATTGGCGTGGCAGTGCATTGGGGCTGCGTTCCGACGGGCGTGTCGCGGTTGGCGGCGATCGCCGGGTTCATGCGGAAGCGCTCGCGTTGCTCGGCGTCTGATCAGGAAAATCAGGCCAAAAGAGGCAAGCTGATGGGTAAAGCATTGGCGGTGGCTGCCGCTCTGTTGCTGCTGGCGGCGGGCGCGGCGCGCGCGGCGCCAAGCGAGGGGATGTCGTTGTATGGCGACCTCAAATACAAACCGGGCTTCACCCATTTCGATTACGCCAACACCGATGCGCCCATAGGCGGCACGATCCGCTATGCGGCGATCGGCACCTACGACACATTGAACCCGTTTGTGATCAACGGCGTGCCGGCGGCCGGCATCAACCTGATTTTCGACACCCTGACCGCCGCCTCCGAGGACGAGCCGGCGAGCGAATACGGCCTGGTCGCCGAGACAATGGATTTGGCGCCCGACAAGATGTCGGTGCTGTATACTTTGCGCAAACAGGCGCGGTTTCACGACGGCACCCCGATCACCCCGGCCGACGTGATCTGGACCTTCGAAACCTTGCAGAAGCAGGGGTTGCCCGCCTATCGCGAATATTACGGCGATGTGACCAAAGTCGTTCAAGAAGGCGAGCGTGGGGTTCGGTTTTATTTCAAATCTGCGAAGAACCGTGAACTTCCCCAAATATTGGGTCAGATGCCGGTGCTATCCAAAACCTATTGGGCCGGCCGCGACTTCAGCAAAACCACACTGACCCCGCCGCTCGGCAGCGGTCCCTACACGATCAAATCGCTCGATCCGGGGCGGTCGATCACCTATGCGCGCGTAAGGATTATTGGGGGGCCGCTCTCCCGGTCAACAAGGGCCGCTACAATTTCGACACGATCCGCTACGATTATTATCGCGACGCGACGGTCGCGCTCGAAGCCTTCAAGGCCGGACAATATGACCTGCGCCTCGAAAACTCGTCAAAGGATTGGGCGACCGGCTATGACTGCCCGGCCCTGCGCGCCGGCCTGATCAGGAAGGAAGTGATCCCGAACGGTCTGCCGAGCGGCATGCAGGGGTTTGGCTACAATCTGCGCCGGCCGATTTTTCAGGATCCGCGGGTGCGCGAAGCCCTGGCCTACGCCTTTGATTTCGAATGGTCGAACAAGAATTTGTTTTATGGGGCCTATCAACGCACCCGCAGCTATTTCGACAACTCCGAACTCGCTGCGACCGGCGTGCCGCAGGGCGAGGAACTGAAGATCCTCGAAAAATTCCGCGGTCAGATCCCCGATGACGTCTTCACCAGAGAATACGATCCGCCCAAATACGACGGTTCCGGCAATATCCGCGACGGTTTGCGAAAGGCGCTCAAACTGTTGATGGCCGCGGGCTGGACCTTCAAGGACGAAAAGCTGGTCAATGCCGCGACCGGACAGCCCTTCAGTTTCGAGATCCTGCTCGACAACCCGCAATTCGAGCGCATCGTGCTGCCCTTTGTCGACAATCTGAAGCGGATGGGGATCACGGCGCGAGTGCGCACCGTCGACCCGGCGCAATACGAGCGGCGGATGGATACCTTCGATTATGACATGGCGGTCGTGCTGTTTCCCGAATCGTTGTCACCCGGCAACGAGCAGCGAGAATATTGGGGATCGGCCGCCGCCGACCAACAAGGAAGCCGCAACGTCCTAGGTATCAAGAGCAATGTCATCGACCAGTTGATCGAAGAACTGATCCAAGCCCCCGATCGCGCGAGCTTGATCGCCCATACCCGCGCCCTCGATCGGGTGCTGCAATACGGTTACTATGTGATCCCCAATTTCCATTTGGCGGCGTGGCGGGTGGCTTATTGGGACAAATTCCGGCGCCCGGCGATCACCCCCAAATACGGGATCGGGCTCGACACCTGGTGGGTCGATCCCGGCGCCGAGAAAACCGTCGAAGCGAAAAAGGGCGAGGTTGCCAAATAATGGAAGACCGCCCCCGCTTGGGGCATCGCGATTGGCGGCTGTCGGCGGCGCGCCGAGGGCCTTGGGGCGCTCTTGCGGGCGTAATCAAAATCGCCCGCCACACCCTGAACTTTGGGCGGTGACGCGGGGGGTTGACGGTGCGTGAAGGGGCCGCCCGCCGTCGCGGGTCACGCGCGGCGCACGCTCCCGCATAGCCGCCGAGGATGTCATGATCGCCTATGCGCTGCGGCGCCTGCTGCTGATCATCCCGACCCTGTTCGCGATCATGGTGGTCAATTTCGTGATCGTGCAGGCGGCACCCGGCGGCCCGGTCGAGCAGATGATCGCCAAGCTCAAAGGCGAGGGCGTCAGCGCGACCGCCCGGATCAGCGAGAGCGCGGGTGAAGTCAGGGCGCCATCGACCGCCAACGCCGGCATCTATGCTCGCTATCGCGGCGCGCGCGGCCTCGACCCCGCATTAATCAAGGAACTTGAGAAGCAATATGGTTTCGACAAGCCGCCTTTGACCCGCTTTCTGTTGATGATGCGCAATTATCTGGTATTCAATTTTGGCAAGAGCTTTTTCCGTGACCAAAGCGTCATCGACCTGATCAAGGCGAAGTTGCCGGTATCGATTTCGATCGGCTTGTGGACCACTCTGATTACCTATCTCGTATCGATCCCGCTGGGCATTCGCAAGGCGGTGCGCGACGGCAGCCGCTT